>JAISQD010000158.1 GCA_031274415.1 Tannerellaceae bacterium
TTTTGCTCAACTGTTTCCGCGACAGGCTTTTCCCCTTGCGGTACGTTGACGAAAAAGGCCACGATGCTTATACCGATGGCGGCGGTAACGACGTCAAGAAAAAACAGTATTTCCAACGAAACAAAAGACATTAACGCCGCGCTGATCATGGGCGATGTCAAGAAGATAAATGATTGTATGCTGCCTTGCAAGCCGTTTATCCTGGTTAAATGCTCCTGCGGAACGATTTGCGGGATAAAGGCGCCGACCGCCGGCGATTGTACGCCCTGTCCGAAAGAGCGGACAATCATACATGCCAGGAGGATTCCGGTAAGGTTAATTCCCGACATGATCAAAACCGCCACAATCAGGCTGACAAACGCGATTGTACCGTCAGCTATATTGATGATATACTTTCGGTTATATCTATCCGCCCAAACCCCGCCAAAGGGCGAAATAAAAAACATGGGGAGTAATCCGGTAATCGTCAAAAAGGTCATCATGATCCCGGATTGGGTCGTAAGCACTATATGCCACATAATAGCATATTGCACCACCATCGTACCAAACAGGGACAACGCCTGTCCGGTTATAAATAACGCTGTATTTCTTTTCCAGTTAATCGTTTTTATGTTTTAATATATTAGACAGTGCGAAGATAACATTTTGTCATTCAGTACGCTATAGCTCATTCAGAAAATCTTCCACATTGCGGACTTTCTTTTTGCCAACCCCGACTAATTGCATTTCTTCGACGGCTTCTCTCACTTCCGACATCAGCTTAGCCTTGCCATCGGCGAGCATTTTTACTTTCACGTATGAAATGTGGTTCAATACCTCCAATAAGTAAGGCGCTTTTGCATCGGGTATGTCTATCAATACTTTCATTATACATCCTTTTTTTACGTTATAAAGGTAACGTTTTTCTTGATACGTCTGTTACATGTTTTTAATTTTGCCTGTCGATTGAGCACATGTACAAAATGACAAAATGACAAAAACAGGAGATAAATCGTGTGTTTTGGCAAAATGACAAAAATACCCCTCTAAAAACCCGTTTCTTTGCCCCTAAATCTCTCCGAAAACGAGAAAAATAGCAGAAATTAATGGTTTGAAAAATACATTTTGTCAGCAATTTAAGGACTTTAAGGCATTTAACGACCTCAATAGGCCTGTTTTCCTATCATTTATCTGCATATTAACTGAATTTAGCATCAATGTGTCAATTTCGTTAGGTGTAGAAAAAGAGCGAAAACGGGGCGTAAAAAATGTTGATTTAACGAAATATTACGCAATCTTAACTGATTCCGAAAATCTTTCGGCATCACTTTTGGAAATGATGCTTATGATTTCCGGAAAACACGGCCATGTTTTTGGAAAATGATCAGCATCATTTCGGGGGAAATTGCTTATGTTTTTAGTGAAAGAATGTAAATCAACATCCAAAACAGGCATAATATTATATAAAACGGCTTTTTTCGACCATTTTTTCGCCCTTTTCTAAAACGTTAAAGATAGTAAAACAGGCTTTTGAGTTGACAAAATGTCAAAAATTAACAATCATTAGCATGAAAATAGCGGTATGGAGCGGCTGTTTTGAGGGGCTTTTACTTTTTTTAATAATGGATATGTGGCGTAAATTTTGTTACTTTGCTTGCTGTTTTGCTTTACATTTGTAAGTATTTCTAATTTATTCCTGATATTATGCAAAGAATAAACGATATTCTGACTATTATTGATTCCTATTTCGGAGGGTCGCAGTGGTTTGTTTTCCTATTGGTCGGAACAGGGCTTTTTTATACCCTTTATCTTGGATTCCCCCAGATACGTTTTTTCCGTCATGCCATAAGGGTATTGAGCGGAAAATACAACAGCGATAAACATATAGGCGATGCCTCTCATTTTCAGGCTTTATCGACGGCTCTGTCCGGAACGATAGGGACAGGGAATATCGCCGGCGTTGCCTTGGCGATCCATTTGGGAGGGCCTTCCGCGATTTTTTGGATGTTGGTCACGGCATTTGTCGGCATGACAACGAAACTGGTGGAGGTCACCCTGTCGCATAAATACCGCGAACAGGCGGAAGACGGCTCCATATCCGGCGGGCCGATGTATTACATGAGAAACCGCCTGAAAATGCGTTGGTTAGCGGCGCTATTTGCCATCGCAACGATCTGTTCATCGTTTGGAACGGGATGCTTGCCACAAATCAACAGTATATCGAACGCCATCTTCTCCTCTTTCGGCATCCATCATTATATAACAGGCGCTGTGTTGGCCGTACTATTGGCCTTGATTGTCATTGGCGGGATCAAACGGATTGTCAAAGTATCGGAACGGCTTGTGCCTTTCATGTCGGTGGTGTATGTACTGGGCGCATGCAGTGTATTGATTTTCAATTATCAAAATATCATACCGTCTGTTGTTGCTATTTTCGGGAACATATTCACCGGAACGGCGGCCAGCGGCGGTTTTCTGGGCGCTACGGTCGCTTTTGCATTCAACAGGGGGGTGAACAGGGGGCTGTTTTCCAATGAAGCCGGACAGGGTTCGGCGCCTATCGCACACGCAGCCACCAGGACGGAAGAGCCTGTATCCGAAGGGATGGTCTCCCTGTTAGAGCCTTTTATTGATACGATTGTCATCTGTTTTTTCACCGGCCTGACGCTTCTCTCCTCCGGTACATGGGCGGAGAAGTATGAGAACCAGTTTCAACAGACTGATTTGACGGTATTAAGCGGCAGGTATAACGAACAGAATCCGGAAGACAAAGCGTTGGTTTTCAACCATATCCTTAGAAAAAACGCCTTACCGCTCTTTTCCGGTAACCTGCTCGTCCGGCAGGGTCATGTGGTGAACGACAATGTGACATTGATCCATGCCCGTTCTTTTGCCGAAGAAATCGTTGTGAAAGAGGACAATACGCT
This sequence comes from Tannerellaceae bacterium, assembly GCA_031274415.1. Classification (GTDB taxonomy): domain Bacteria; phylum Bacteroidota; class Bacteroidia; order Bacteroidales; family Tannerellaceae; genus DFXE01. The sequence goes on from JAISQD010000158.1 coordinate 2,907, forward strand.
GTTTGACGGAGAACTTCCGGTAACAGGCGGACGCATAGCGCTTTCGTCTTTAAACGACAGGCTGCAAATCAGCGGGAAATCGTTGCTGCACTCGGCTCCTCTATCTACCGAAGCCTTTAAAAAAGGGCTGCTGGGCGATTGGGGAAAGTTTATTATCCCCCTGGCGCTGTTGCTGTTTGCCTTTACCACATCTGTAGCCTGGTCGTATTATGGCGACCGGGCAGTCACCTATCTGTGGGGAAGCAAATATGTCCGATACTACCATATCATTTATGTCGCCGCGTTCTTTTTTGCCTCATTTACAGACACAACCATTATCTGGACGCTCTCAGGCATCACAATCGCCCTGATGACGTTACCCAATTTAGTCGGTATCCTCCTACTGCGCAAAGAGGTAAAAAGCTCTGTCTCCGAATATTGGCGAAAGGTAAAACAAAAAAACAGATGAAATATTGGCGAAATATTTTGGCGTTTGAAATAAAGCTTTACCTTTGCACCGCAATCGTAGATTGTTTCGGGGTGTAGCGCAGTCCGGTTAGCGCACCTGCTTTGGGAGCAGGGGGTCCCAAGTTCGAATCTTGGTACCCCGACAGAGATAAAAAAATGAACGGTTAATCATTGTCGACCCGGAAATGGCTTGTTCCCGTATGTATTTTCCCAAACAGATCTATCGCCCTGATTTCGACCCTATGTTCCCCTGCGGATAAACCGGAAGGGATCGACCCTCTCCATAAATGCCTGCAATAACCAGGGCCGGACGGACGTCTGCCGGGTATCGTTTTTTCCAGAAAATCCCAGTCTTGTGCATACCGGACGTAGGTTGGATCGAAGGTTTCCGTTTGTTGCATTTTAGTCCATGCGCCTCCGTCTATCTGGTATTCCACCGTATCATCCTCATTTCCCATAAAGAAATTGACAAAAAGAGCCGCTCCGCTCCTTCTGCCCGAAGGAAGCGCTTTAGGATGATAGATGGACATCTGGTAGTTTTCCGGTTTGCCGAGCGCCTTGAAATCAATGGTATAGGTGTTTCCGTCTACGTGCAGCAGGGCATAATTCTGAGGCGTTCCGTCGCGCATGGTAGCTGTCGGAAGGCCTTTTTCATTGATCGCGCCGGAATACCAATCGCCACATGTCGCTCCTGCATTGTATTCGTGGATCGGTTTCTTTCGTTCTATACCTTGCTTTTTGCCGTGCAATATCTGGTATTGCGTATGGGTATGTGCGCTCAATACCAGAACATTGGGATACTCTTTCAGGTGGTAATAAAATCTTTGGCGGTCGCTGTCCCGATACGCGCCGCTATACTCTTTTTCTATTAACGGAATATGCATGGCGATGATGATCAGATGATCTTTGGGGACATATTTCAGGTCATTCTTCAGGAACTCGAACTGATCGTCGCGCATGCCGCCGGTATAGCCCTCTCCTGTAGCCGGATGGGGGCGGATAATATCGTCCAGCACGATAAAATGGGCTTTCCCGTAATTGAACGAATAATTGGTTGGCCCGAAGTTTGCTTCGAAAGTCTCATCAGCAAAGCGGTCTAACTCAACGCCGTAGTTCATATCATGGTTACCCATGACATTATACCAGGGCAATCCGATCTGTTTGATGGCCTGTTTATAGGCCGAATGGAGAGGCAAGGTATCTCCCACCAGGTCGCCCAGCGTGATGCCGAAACTGACTCCCGTCACCTGCTTGGCCTCTTCGACGATCCCGCGGGTCAGGAAGTCGGCCTCCTGGTCGTTGTAAATTTGCGTGTCGCCGAAAATAAATGCTGTAAAAATCTCCGGCTCATCCTGTTTAGTTAGTGCAAAGTCGACCGAAGCGGGCAGCTTACCCGTTGGCGCAACGCCCTTGTAGCGCGACTCCGGCGATCCGTCCGGTTTATGGATATAGTATGATTTGGGGAGATTAAATTCATCGAGCGCCGACAGGTATCCGGAGGGCTTGACGACAAAAATAATGTTGTCATTGCCGGCCGGCAACCGGTAAGCTCCAAGCGAGTCGGTCAATGTGACATCTACACTGTTCGATACGGCGACATGCGGTATTCCTTTTTCTTTCCTGTCTCTTTTTCCGTTATGGTTCACATCTTCATAGACAAATCCCGTCACAAAAGACTGTGCCGAAACGGCACATACCAGCAATAGGTAGCCTGTTAATAGGGCAATTTTTCTCATAATCAGTTATATTAGCAATAAAATTTCCGGTAAATGTACAAAAATAATCTGCTGTGTATCATTCTCCACCTGTTTAATTTGAGGGTAGAGATTTGAAAAAATAGGTGAGCATGAACTTCCCTTCTGATGTTTGAGAGAAGACATCATCGAAATAGCGGTAGGTTGTTTCGCGGAAATAGTTGGAGTACGTTCCGGTCAGGTAGAGCCGGTTGGCCAGCTTGTACTCCATCCTGAAGTGCAGCGCTTGCGATATGGCCTGCGATTCGTCACCCTGTACATTCAGGCTACGCGGATCGACGCTGCCCCAGTCCATCTCCTTGTCGTAGCCTTTCCATGTGAAAAAACGGAACCCCTCGTAATGCAGGGAAGCGCTGAACTTCTTTCTGTTAGACAAATTGATGCCCCATTGCCAACTGAAACCGTTTGCCAGGTTATAGTTTCTGTCATCCACTACGTAATGGTCGCTAAGCGAAGCGCCCATAAGAATCACATTCGCATGAAAAAAAGAATCTATCTTCCACTTCCTGAACCGTTTGTTGTCATAAACAAGCCCCAGTCCAAAGGAGGCAGGGGCGCAAAAACGATAGGGTACATACGGCGAAACGGCTGAAATGATGTCGGAATCATAATAGTCGAAATGCTGGTAAACGCCCAGGCTCAGAAAATCTTTCGGAGAATCCATTAATCCGGTAGAATACAAACGCCCTTTTATATTGATCTGACCGAGAACGGGTTGCATTTTCTGAACGTGCAGATTGGCATTCAACATGAAATAGTCGTAGGGCTTCTCTGTTTTGGTGGCGAAACGGTCTCCATATTCCACATGTAGAGTTGTCGTCATCCCAACGCCCTTGTCAAACAGTTCATCTTTCAATTCAAGCGCCCTCATTCCGACGGCAACCCTAACGCTTATGTCCGGTATGCCGAACTGCCTGCCGGAAGCGTTTCTTTTTCGCCACGCATCGCCGCGAATGATCCGGTTTATGCCGCGGACCGGTGAAACGACCAGTCCGGTTAATTCGCGCCCAAAGCGCTCAAACCCAACGGCTCTATCATCTAAAATAACGTCGGACAGCCTGTAAAACGTTTCCCCTAAAATCAGTCCTCCGACAGGTGTTGTGACGAGGTCATTTATTGAGGGGTATTCATTTTCCATCAACATTTCCCACATCAGGCTACCACCCAGGTTAAAGCCGCCTGCTTCCCAGAACGAAAACCCGTTGGAACGTGCCGCATTGAAATAAAGGCTGCCATGATAGGGATGTCCAAACATATTTGTTCCTACCTTATCGTTATCCCAGACAAATCCCTTTTTGAAGTTCTCTTTCACAGTGTTAAGTCCTATATAAGCAAAGTCGGACCGGGCAATGAACCTGTTGAAAGACCAGATGGCAACATTGCTCCCCCAAGTCAACCCTATTGCCGCACCCCAGTCTTTTTTCGTGTCGAACTGTGGCTTTCCGGAGAAGGAAAAACACACTAAAAATAGAGTCAAAAGGCTGATTCTCTTCCACATTTTTTAATTCTTAATTGCATTTGACACGACAAAGTTACGGGTGGTATACAGCATAGAAAAGGTCGGGAATGCTATAAATTTGGACAAAAATGCGCAAAGTATGTGTTAACGCAAAGGGATGACTTTCAACGCCGGATTATTTTATTACATGTACCTAATTATTTTATTATGTATAGCTAATAATTTGGAAGAAGATGTTTGAACGGTCAGTATTACAGAATATTAGAGGCAGGATTTCTGAGGAACGAAAGTTTATGCAAGTCTTGGTTGGGCCCCGTCAAGTAGGTAAAACGTTTGTCGTTTTATGTGGGAAATTTTAATGAATAATTCTTACCTTTGCCTTTTCTAATTTTAATATATAAAAGAACGATGTCAAAAATTATCTTATCCACGTTTATTATAGCAGCGCTGTGCATGACCACTGCAGTGCGTTCCCATGCCGGAGACATCACCCTGAATTGCGAGACCCGGAATCCGGTTACAGGCGAAGTCATACGAAAGGCCACGACGTTAGACCCCTCGAAAACCGCTGTGATTGTTATCGACATGTGGAACTCCCACTGGTGCATGACCGCTTCGGAACGTGTCTCGGCAATGGTTCCACGAATGAATCAGGCGCTGACCATTGCGCGGGAACTGGGGATGCAAATTATTTGGAATCCAAGCGATGTCGTCACCGCCTATTCCGGCTATCCGCAATATGAAAAAGCCGTTGCGGTGGAGCATCTGAAAACGCCCGTAGTGCGCGAAGGATCAATTGATGTGACGTTCACCGCTCCGGGCGGACATTGTTTGTGCGGGCCGGGTTTTCCCTGTCATGTCAATTACGGCTGGGACGGCATGAATCCCGACCTGGTCATCGGCGACGACGATTTGATGTCCTCCTCTACCGACGAAATATACACCCTGCTGACCGAACGGGGAATTACCGGCATCATCTACATGGGCGTACACACCAATATATGCGTATTCGGCAAACCCGGAGCCTTGTCCGACATGTGGAAAGCCGGTTTCGACTGCATGCTCGCCCGCGATCTCAACGACGCATTCACCACGTATGACCCCGGCAAAGGCTATACTCCCGACATGGGAACGACCGAAACCGACGAAAACCTCCAAAAGGCAGGGATTCCCACTATCAACATGGGTGAAGAATTTCGGAAAGCCGGATTATGGAACTCCGAAGCGCCGGTTGACTATGTACGGTTCACCCCCTGGGGAAAGCCGGAACGTCCCTATATCATGGATAACGCAACAACGGTGACGCTCACGGCGCCCTGGCTCGATGGCGCCGACATACGCTACACCACCGACGGAAGCGAGCCAACATCAAAGTCGACCCTCTACACCGCCCCGCTGAACATCTCGGAAACAACGACCCTACGCGCCGCCGCCTTTCGCAAAGGCAAACAAGTCAGCCTGGCTTCCCTTTCGTATTATGCCAAAATGGCTGCACAACTGCCGCCAAAGCCCGACATCTATTTAGAAGACCTGAACTATATCGTCAACGCCTATCTGAAAAGAGTAGACTTCTGTTTATGGTATCCGCAGAAATGGAAATCATTTGAAGGGAAACCCCTCAGGGTATGCGGGAAAACATATGCTCACGGGATGGGATTCCGTGCGCCATCGTCGGTGCAATACGAGATCAAACCGGAATATAAGCGGTTTGTGGCTTTAGCAGGAATTGATGAAAATATGTTATCGCAAAACAACGGACGCTTTCTCGCCATCAACAGTAGCGTGGTCTTCAGCGTATTTATCGACGGCGTGAAAATGGCGGAAAGTCCCGTGATGCGCATGTCGCACGAACCATGGCGTTTCGATGTGGCGATACCCGAAGGCAGTCGCCTCATCAATATAATATGTATGGACGCCGGTAGCCGGAACATACTCGATTACGGAAACTGGGTGGATGCAGGATTTATTACTCAATAAGATAGAAAAAAATCACTAAATAAGATGGAAAGAAAAGTGCTTGTTTTAGTATCGGCAATAGCCTGTATGGCGGTTTGCTCATGCTCGGGAGAAAAGGAAATCACAGTGGATCAGGTAGGGATGAATTGGTGGTACGATGTGCCTGCTACCAAATATTGGGAAGGGTTGCCGATTGGTACCGGACGGTTCGGGGCTATGATACCCGGCTCGGTAGGGCAGGAAGTGATCGCTTTCAACGACGAAACACTTTGGACGGGAGGCCCTTACAACCCCAACAATCCACAGGGGCCGGAGATCCTGAAGAAAATCCGCGAACAGGCATTCGCCCACAATTGGGTCGAAGCCGACAAGGAAGCATGGAAACTGTCGAGCACTCCACAGGCCGTGCAATATTATCAACCTATGGGGCGGCTCAATATCCGCATCGAAGGACATGAACTGGCCGAAGCCGGAGAATACCGCCGCAGCCTGAGCATGGACAGCGCATTGGTCAACATCAGTTACCTGCTCGACAACGTACGCTATACACGTACCATATTTGCAAGCTATCCCGATCAGGTGATCGTCTTGCGGTTTACTGCCGACAAAAAGGGGATGATCAACCTCTCGAACTGGTTGACCAGCCTGCAGCCAAGCGCCGTTACCCGTGTCGAAAACGACGAAATTATCATGGAAGGAACGACTATTGCGGAGAAAGAAGGCGCCGTGTTGCTGCCCCCCCAAATGAAGTGGCAATCCCGGATCAGGGTGATCCCCGAAGGTGGCGTTCTGTCTGCCGACGGCGATAGACTCACCGTGAAAGATGCCGACGCGGTAACGCTGATTCTGGCCGGTGCGACCAACTGGGTCAACTGGAACGATATCTCTGCCGATGAGAAAAAACGGTGCGGCGACTATCTCTCCAATGCCGCGGCGCTCTCCTACCCCGAATTGCTGAAAAGGCATCTGGACGACTACTGCCCCCTGTTTGCCGCCTGCCGTATCAACCTCGGCGCAGCGCCCGATCCCACCCTGACCACCACCCAAAGCATGGAAGCCATCCGCCGGGGAGCAACCGACCCGGCCTACGAAGCGCGCTATTTCCAATACGGGCGTTACCTGATGCTGGCCGGTTCGAGGGAAAATACCCTTGCATTCAACAACCACAATATGTGGCTCGACAACCTCGAAGGACGCTGGTGCGGACGCTGGACGCTCAACATCAACCTTCAGGAGTGCTTCTGGCCGGTGGAAAATACCAACCTGCCCGTCGTCAACGAATCGCTGGTACGCTTTGTCGAAAACCTGGCGCAAGCCGGACAACGCACCGCACGGGAGCTGTACGGGTGCCGGGGATGGTGCGCCCACCACGGGACGGATGTATGGTTCAACACGGCGCCCACCGATGGCCACCCGATGTGGGCTACCTACCCCGTCGCCGGCTTCTGGCTTATGCAACAACTGTACGAACATTACCTCTACAATCCCGATACGGACTACCTGAAACGCATCTACCCGCTATTGGAGGGTGCGGTGGCGTTTTGTCTCGACTTTCTCGTTGAGAACCCCGAAACGGGCTACCTCGTGACCTGCCCCGCCTCTTCACCGGAAAACCGGTTTGTAGACGACCATGGAAACAGGGCGGCAATCTCTTTCGGCTCGTCGGGCGATACACAGATTGTGCGCAAGCTGTTGCGCAACTTCGCCGAAGCAGCCCGCGTGTTGCAGCTCAACGACAAGCTGCAACAGCAGGCGGAAGAGGCGCTCGACAAATTGCCGCCTCACCAGACAGGCAGTTTCGGGCAGTTGCAGGAATGGATTTTCGACTTCAAGGAGAATGAGGTGACGCATCGCCATCTGTCGCATCTTTTTGCCGCGTATCCCGACGACGATATTACTTTCCGGAAAACGCCGGAACTGGCCGAAGCAGTCAAGGTCGCACTGCAACGGCGGGGCGACATCAACATGGGATGGTCGGGCGCATGGAAAATCAACCTGCACGCACGGCTCGAAGAACCCGGCAAAGCCTATGCTATCCTGCACAAAATGCTCACCGACATCAGTATCCACCCACTGGAGGAAGACAGCCAGGTCACGCCTTCGTTCGAAGGGAATCAGGCGATTCAGGGCGTCACGGCGGGCATGACCGAGATGCTGTTGCAAAGCCATAGCGGGGAACTGTCGCTGCTTCCTGCACTTCCCGACCAGTGGAACGACGGGGCAGCGGAAGGGCTACGGGCGAAGGGCGGTTTCGAAGTCGCCATGGCGTGGCATGGCGGCGTCCTGTCCACAGCCGTCATCAAGGCAAACGCAGACGCTCCTTGCCGGCTCCGCACCAAAACGCCGGTGAACATATTTTCCGACGGTAAGAGCGTGCCGGCATTTTCTTCGGAGGAAAACCTGCTGGAATTTAACGCCCAGGCAGGGAACACCTATCGCGTGGTGTCCGTAAAATCAGGAGAATAATGAAAAATTTTGTGTACATTTGTACAGAAACAAAATAAGGATGAAAAGATTACCCATAGGTATACAGTCGTTTGTTGATTTACGTAACAATGATTATTTGTATGCAGACAAGACAGAGGAAATACACCGGCTGATAACTTCCGGAAAGACATTCTTTCTTTCCCGCCCCCGCCGGTTTGGAAAGTCGTTGTTAATAAGCACACTGGAGGCTATTTTCAAAGGAGACAAAGCGTTGTTTGAAGGGCTTTATATCTATGACCGGATAGATTGGACGCGCCACCATCCGATCATCAAATTAGACTGGAGCAGCCTCAAACACTCAACGGCGGAGGAGATGGAACGAAGCATGTTTTCCTTCCTGCAAAGGATAGCCCAATCGTATCAAATCACCCTTACCTCAAAATATGCCTCCGACTGTTTCGATGAATTGATTACCTGTTTGCACCATACGACAGGCGAGCAGGCGGTCATATTGGTTGATGAGTACGATATGCCGATACTCGACGCGATGAATGCGCCGGTAGAAAGAACGGAAGAGATACGCCAATACCTCCAATCGTTTTATAAAATACTGAAAGCCACAGACGAACACCTGCGTTTTGTCTTCCTGACAGGCGTATCCAAGTTTGCCAAAGT
>JAISQD010000013.1 GCA_031274415.1 Tannerellaceae bacterium
TGGCACGGCAAATACTGTAACTAAAACCGTGGATATAAAGCGTGCAGCGGCGGGGAGATTTGGTATACCTACGTACGCCCCCAATGGCGGTAACCTTCTGGCTGCGGATGCGCAGGTAACGGTAACAGCCAGCACCAATATGGCGTGGCATGCAGGATATAAAATTGAAAATGATAATCTGGTGGAGAATAAAACGCAAACCGTCTCTACCTATAGCTCCAAAAATCTGGTAGTGAACGTGCCGGACAATCCGGTATTTGAGACACGCACAGTCTATGTGTGGGCGAAGATAGCCGGCGAAACGAGTACCACATATTCGCAAAGCTATACACAGGCGCAAGCCACACTTGTGCTTGGAACGCCAACCGGCAGTCAAAACATCCCCGCCGCAGGCGTTACTAATTCCTTTGACATAACGATACCATTCACAGGAACGTATACCGGTCAAATTGTTGTTGAGGCATATGACCAAGACTATCAGAGCGACGGCATTATAGGCCAGAACAGTGGCAACAATAATGCGTCCATCGGCGTGACGGTGGATTCAAATGATGATTGGAGTCCAAGAACAGTCATATTCAAATATGCCGCTGATGGACTCAGCGGTAGTCCTATCTCTATCGACCTTGATTATATACAACCGGCAGCGTACACCGTAACCATAGATGGGGATAATGAATATATACCCGGTAAAACGTACATGTTCGATATAGGCTCATCATCCAACTGTCCAGATGGTACCACGCTGTATTTCTTAAATTCAGCGGGAACGGAAGTCGCACAGATATCAACAGAAAACGGCAATACAACAGGTTATCAGGTAAATATCGGCTCAGGAATTACGGGGGATTTAACCATAAACGTCAAAGATAAAAGAAACAACTCCATTCTTATAAAAACAATTACGCCCAGTTATCATACATTCAATTATAACAATCAAGAATATTGTCTGCTACCGTACGTAACTCCGTCTACTAACGATATCATTAACTCGCTGGCCCCTGCATCCAGTATGCCCCTTAACCAATTGACACAGGATATGCTGAGTGGGTGGTCACTGGTAACTAAGAGTGAGATTACCGTCTTACTGCCACAGTTGGGGGATGAGATAACAAACGAAAACATTGATGTCCACCACGATGCACTAAAAACACAACAATTTGGCACTGGTACTGCAATTAATGTTATCGTTATATGCCATAACACAACATCTATATATTATACGACCCGATCCGAAGACGGTTTTACATACTATGACATGTCATTGCAAGGCATTTACATATACAATAATGACTCCATGTATCTAGACGAACACACATCAATCGATATAAGTTGGTACATAGGTGGAGCACTCAGGCCTTATAAACCCCGCTGGTGCGACTCAACCGTATACATGTTGATGAAAAAGAACAATTAATAACCAATTGACCTTAAATCGTAATCAATCACGTGAGTGTAACCACCCACGCAGCGTACCACCAATCCGCTACCCTCGAGGGTAGTAAGTTGCTACCCTACTTGGGAGCGGACAAGGGTTAGAAGACATTTTCATTTGCAATTTAGTAATAGTACAGAAAAAAACTTCTTAACCTGAAATCGAGACCAATGAAGAGAAGAGGCGTTTTTCGGATCGTTGGTTTTTAGACTGGAACACCCCTGCCGGCGCATGGCCGGCGGGATGTTCCGGTCGAAACGAACGGCAAAGCGATACCCTATACACTGATAATAAACTTTTTCGGACAATGAAAGAACAGAAATTATTGGCTTTTGTCTCGATCGACGGCTATTCGTCGCGCCTGAACGACGACATGGACTGGGTCTACAACGGCGATCGAAGTCCGCTGGAAGTCTACGACTTCACCTTGTTTTTTAACAGCATCGACCACATCGTCATGAACCGTATACAATACCTGTCGCTGCATTTCCAAGATTACATCTGGCCGATCCGCTACTCTATAACGTTTTATGTGGGTATAGAAAAGTCCCCGCATGGGGACTAAACATCCACACAATTACCCACCCTATTCGTTATAGAGCCCTTTTTTTTGCTCGGGAGCAAAAAAAAATTGCTCGGGAGCTTTTCCACAAAAGGACGGGAGCTATTTTTTTTTGCTCCCGAGCAATTTTTCCGGAACTGACCTTTACTGAATTTGGTTGACAGTTTTAATTTTAATGACGAAGTCAGGTTGACAGTTTTTAGTTGTATTCCTGTCTTAGGTTTACACTTATATGTTGTGAAGAAAAATCGGATTATTTATGTGCCGATTGACAAAAAAGACAATTGGGTTACTTATCTTTGCAGACCGGAACAAACGCTTATAAAGAAAATCTCAATATGAACAATCATCTACTTATGCCTGATTACCTCTTCGAAAGTAGTTGGGAAGTGTGTAACAAGATCGGGGGTATATATACTGTCCTTTCTACTAAAGCACGTACATTACAGGAACGGTTTAAAGACAACGTTGTGTTCATCGGGCCGGATTTGGGAGGGGATGCAGCGCCTTCGGATTTTGTGGAAGGGGGGGAGCTGTTCCCTGATTGGAAGGAGTGGGCACAGCGTGTTGACGGGTTGAAAATCAAAGTAGGCCGTTGGCATATACCCGGGACGCCGCCTGTTGTCCTGATCGATTTCAAGCCTTTTTTCCCGGAAAGGGATCGTCTCTTTTATGCGTTGTGGGAAGAATTTAAGGTCGATTCCATGCATGCTTACGGCGATTATGACGAATCGTGTATATTTGCTTATGCTGTGGGAAAAGTCATCGAAAGTTTTTATCGCTTTTATCATCTTGATGACAAGAAAGTGGTTGCCCACTTCAATGAGTGGACGTTGGGAATGGGAGCGCTTTACGTAAAGAAGCGCCTTCCCGGAGCAGGCGTTGTGTTCACTACGCATGCCACCTCTATCGGTCGCTCCATTGCCGGAAACGGCAAACCTTTATACGCCTGCATGGAAGGGTACAACGGCGATCAGATGGCGCAGGAACTGCATATGGAAGCCAAGCACTCGCTGGAAAAGCAAACGGCGCATTATGCGGATTGTTTTACAACGGTTAGCGATATAACGGCGAAGGAATGTGTGCAATTGCTGGACAAGTCCCCCGACTGCATCACCCCGAACGGCTTTGAGCCGGATTTTGTCCCGGAAGGGGAAGACTATACGGGAAAACGGATAGAGGCCCGCCGCGTATTGATCACGACATGCGAAAAACTGTTCGGCTGCCGTATCGATCCGGACGCCTTGCTGGTCTCTACCGGCGGGCGGTATGAATACAGGAATAAAGGGATAGACGTCTTTATTGAAGCGATGGATATGATCCGCACATCCGGACGCCTGCGGAGGGATACGGTCGCTTTTATCCTGGTTCCGGCGTGGGTGCGGGATGCCCGTGCCGATTTAAAGATGGCTATTGAACAGGATATTCCGGTCAAAACACCTTTGCAAACGCCTTTCGTTACACACTGGCTGAATGGGATGACAGAGGATAAGGTGCTGAATTTCATCCTCCGGAAAGGCTTTACAAATGCGGCGGACGAGCCGTTGAAAATCGTTTTTGTCCCTTGTTACTTGGACGGGAAGGATGGTATTTTCAACCACGTGTATTATGATCTGTTGATCGGAATGGATATGACTGTTTATCCCTCATATTACGAACCTTGGGGATACACCCCGCTTGAAAGCATCGCTTTCGGTATACCGGCTATTACGACGAATCTGGCCGGTTTCGGATTATGGTCGAAAAAAGAGGGAGCGGGGGACGGTATTGACTATGGGGTGCATGTGATTGACCGGACGGATACGAATTATTTTGACGTCGCCGGGGCAATTGCCCGGTCTCTCCTTTCGTTTGCCGGGATGGGCAAGGAAGAGGTAGCAGGTATTCGGGAACGTTGTTTTGATCTGGCAAGCCGGGCGGAATGGCGTCATTTTATCACCCATTACCTGACGGCCTATCATATCGCTTTGACCCGGGCAGGAGAAAGAAAATAGAAAATAACACGCATCATTAGCAAGATAATCCTATCTTTGCTATGGTTTAAAAATGAAGAAAAGAGGAAATAATAAAAAATTGTATGTATGAAAATTAAGGCCAATTGTGCAAACGACCCTGTTTGGAAAGAAATATATTCGCATTCATCACTCCCTGAACCGTTAGAGTTGTTGCTGGATATAGCGACCAACCTGTGGTGGGTATGGAATCATGAAGCGTCTCAACTGTTCATGAAGCTGGACGAAAAGCTATGGAAGTCAACCGGCGGGAATCCGGTGCTTTTGCTTCAGAGCTTATCCATCCGGCGTATGGATGAGATCATGAAAAATGAAGCGTTGATGGATGAGATGCATGAGGTATATGCCAAGTTCAGGGAATATATAGGCGTCAAGCCGGATACGACGAAACCCTCTGTCGCCTATTTCAGTATGGAATATGGCTTGTGTAATGTCCTCAAGATCTATTCGGGAGGGCTGGGCGTTTTGGCGGGCGATTATTTAAAAGAGGCGAGCGACAGCAATATCGACCTGACAGCGGTCGGTTTCCTCTACCGTTACGGATACTTTACCCAATCCCTGTCTATGGACGGTCAGCAGATCGCCAATTACGAAGCGCAGAATTTCAGTACATTGCCTCTTACACAGGTCTTAAATTCGAACGGGGAGGCGATCGTGCTCGAAGTCCCTTATCCGGAACGAACCGTTTATGCCCATATCTGGAAAGTGAGCGTAGGCCGTATCTCTTTGTACCTGATGGATACCGATATCCCTGAAAACAGCGAATGGGACCGTTCGATTACGCACCAGCTGTATGGCGGCGATTGGGAGAACAGGATGAAACAGGAGTATCTGCTGGGCATCGGCGGTATACTGATGCTGAAGAAGCTGGGCATTAAGAAACAGATTTACCATTGCAATGAAGGCCATGCCGCGTTGATCAATGCGCAGCGTCTGGTGGATTATATCACCGAAGACGGCCTGAATTTCCATGAAGCGCTGGAAGTGGTACGCGCGTCGGCTTTATATACGGTTCATACGCCTGTTCCGGCAGGGCATGATTACTTTGATGAAGGGTTGTTCGGGCGTTATATGGGTGGATTTCCCGCCAAGTTGGGCATCAGTTGGCAGGAATTTATTGATATGGGACGCGAAACTCCCGGCTCGAACGAGAAGTTTTCCATGAGTGTATTTGCGTTGAATACGTGCCAGGAGGCGAATGGAGTGAGCTGGTTGCACGGAAAGGTCTCCCAACAAATGTTTGCGCCTGTCTGGAAAGGCTATTTTCCTGAAGAGTTGCATGTCAGCTGGGTGACCAATGGTGTACACATGCCTACGTGGGCTGCTACGGAATGGAAACAGTTCTTTGCCGCGCACTTCGACAAACGCTTTATGAGCGACCAGTCCAATAAAGCATACTGGGAAGCGATTCAGCATGTCCCGGATGAAGAGGTCTGGAATATCCGCAAAGTATTAAAGCATAAACTGATAGGATATATAAAGGAGCAGTTCAGGGATAGCTGGTTGAAGAATCAGGGCGATCCTTCCCAAGTGGTGTCTATCCTCGAAAGAATCAATCCGAATGCGTTGCTGATCGGTTTCGGACGGCGGTTTGCCACCTATAAACGGGCGCACCTGTTGTTTACGGATCTTGACCGGTTGTCAAAGATCATCAACAACGAACAGTATCCTATCCAGTTCATCTTTACAGGGAAAGCCCATCCTGCCGACGGTGGCGGGCAGGGATTGATCAAACACATTGTCGAGATATCCCGCCGTCCCGAATTTCTGGGGAAGATCGTTTTTCTGGAAAATTATGACATGCTTTTGGCACGCCGCCTGATTTCAGGCGTAGACGTGTGGTTAAATACGCCTACCCGTCCATTGGAAGCGTCCGGCACTTCGGGCGAAAAGGCCGAAATGAACGGCGTACTGAACCTGTCCGTATTGGACGGATGGTGGTACGAAGGATATAAGGAAGGCGCCGGCTGGGCATTGACCGACAAGCAGACATACGAGAACCAGCAGTATCAGGACCAGTTGGATGCCGCCACTATTTATCATATCCTCGAAAGCGAAATCATCCCGATCTATTATGCAAAGAACAGGAAAGACTATTCCCCGGAATGGATACAGTATATCAAAAACTCCATGTCCCAGATCGCTCCGGATTATACGATGAAACGTATGCTGGATGACTATATCAGCCGTTTCTACCATAAGCTGGCGACCCGTTCGGCGCACATTAGGGAGGATCATTTTTCCGGCGCGAAAAGCATCGTCGCCTGGAAAGAGGAGGTGGCCGCCCATTGGGACAGCTTTCAGGTGGAATCGTTTACGTGCGACAAGGATCTGGCGACAAGCGCCCCGCTGGTAGGCGTAAAATATACCTACAATATTGTGATCGACCGTAAAGAGCTGAAAGCGATGTTGGGCATTGATATGGTCGTTACAAAAGAAAACCCGGAAACGCATACCTTGCATTTAGTGGCGGTACACCCGTTTGAACTGAAAAAAGAGGAGGGGAGCAAACTGTATTTTGAGATCCACGCGACTTCGGCGGAAGCCGGCGTCCATAAACTGGGATTCAGGGTCTATCCTGTGAACCCGGAGCTTCCTCACCGCATGGACTTTGCGTATGTGCGCTGGATAATGCTGTAACGTCAAAACAAAGAGGCAGCAACGAGGCGGCGCTGTCAGCCACATAGCACTGTTCCGCGCCGCAGAGGATGATGCTTACCGGACGCTTAAACCGGTTTTCCACTTCAAGCAACACCTGCCGGCAAGAGCCGCAGGGCGACACCATCGTTACCTGCCTGCCCTCCGAAAAGGCGGCTACCGCAATGGCACGGACGGCCGAATCCGGGTAGCGGGCGGTAGCATAAAACAAGGCGACCCTTTCGGCGCACAAGCCCGAGGGGTAAGCGGCATTCTCCTGGTTATTGCCCGTCACAACCTCCCCGTTCTCCAAAAGGACAGCCGCCCCTACATGAAAGCCCGAATAGGGCGCATACGCATTTTTCGCTGCCGAAACAGCTGAACGCGCCAACGCATGGTATCCGTCCGGCAATCCGGAGGCAGGGAATATCCTTATCCTGGTTTCAACAGTGATCTCTTTCATGGGGTTCTAAAACAAAGAGGCTACCCGGATGTCCCCCGGATAGCCTCTCTTATGTCTGTTTTTAATCAAAGGGAGGCGTTATGCCTCTGCTGTTACTTCCTTGATCGAAATATAAGATCTGTTTTCTTTTCCTCTGTGGAAAGCGACTACGCCATCAATCAACGCATACAATGTATGATCTTTACCAATACCTACATTCTTGCCCGGATGGTGGGTCGTACCCCTCTGGCGTACAATAATGTTACCGGCTTTTGCCTGTTCTCCGCCAAAAAGCTTAACACCTAATCGTTTGCTATGTGATTCACGGCCGTTCTTTGAACTACCTACACCTTTCTTATGTGCCATTTCTTTACTACTTCTTTAAACGTTAAGCAACAATTTCTTTAATACTCACTTCGGTAAACTGTTGGCGGTGGCCGTTCAGCTTGCGATGTCCTTTTCTTCTCTTCTTGTGGAAGATCAATACCTTATCCCCCTTAACCAGCGGAGACAGTACTTCACATACCACCTTTGCCCCTTCAACAGCCGGAACGCCTACGGTTACCGCGCCATCGTTGTCGACCAACAACACGTTGTCAAATTCAATAACGGCTCCCCTTTCAATGTTTTGAATGTGGTGAACGAATAACTTCTTGCCCTCTTCAGCTTTGAACTGCTGTCCATTAATTTCTACAATTACGTACATCTGTTTTATCATTAACAGGTTATGTCCCGGGGGTGAATACCGCTTTTCCGGCATTGCTTGGATACCCTTGAGGAATCAGAGCGCAAAATTACCTCTTCTTTATATCATATGCAAGTTTTTGATAAAAAAAGGCTAAATCTTTTTTTGAGGTGCTATGGTGAGATGTCTCCGCGCGTTCGCTTCGCTCTCTTGGTTATCATGACGACAAATACAATCTCCTGAAAATCAACACTTAGACGTCATTGCGA
>JAISQD010000005.1 GCA_031274415.1 Tannerellaceae bacterium
AAATATGAAATACAACAGACGTGAATTTATTAAAACAGGAGGTATGGCGATGATTGGTTCGTTAGCGGCTCCATCCTTTTTAGGAGGATGCGCCGGTGGGACAACGGATAAGGCCGCCGGTATATCGTTCGCCATGAATCACTTCAACGTAAGTGAAAGCGATATGAAAAAAGTGCTCGCAGTGGCGCTTGAAAAGGGAGGCGATTATGCCGACCTGTTCTTTGAACATTCCTATTGGAACAGTATCGGGTTGCAAGACGGCGCAGTGAACCGCTCGTCGTCAAATATCGACTACGGCATGGGCGTGCGTGTATTGTCCGGCGACCAGACCGGATATGCCTATGTCGAAAACATTACGCTCGACGAAATGCTTAAAGCGGCACGTACAGCCGCACGTATTGCGGATGGCCCCGCCGGGAAAGCCCCTGCCGCCCTGACGGAGAAACCGTTAGTCAACAACTACTACACCGTACAGACACCATGGGACGAAATCGCAGTGAAAGAGAAAACCCCTTACCTGCAGAAAATCAATGACCGTATCTTTGCCCTCGACAACCGGGTGACAAAGGTGAATGCGTCGTTGGGAGATACGACATCCCATATTCTTTTCTGTAGTTCCGAAGGTGTCGTATATTACGATTACCGCCCGATGGTCACCTTGGGTGCGGTATGTATTATGGAAGAGAACGGGAAAATCGAGAACTCATACGCCTCCCGCGCCTATCGTATGGGGGCGGAATTTCTGACCGACGACGTGATTGAGACCATCGCCAAAGAGGCTGTCGAGAAAACGTCTATCCTCTTTAAGGCCGTGAAGCCGAAAGGAGGCGAAATGCCGGTCGTCATGGGAGCCGGCGGATCGGGTATCCTGCTGCACGAAGCAATAGGGCATACCTTTGAGGCCGACTTTAACCGGAAAAAGGTTTCTATCTTCTCCGACCAGCTGCACAAGAAGATCTGTGACGAACATATCAATGTGGTGGACGACGGCACGCTGCCGTTCAACCGCGGCTCGGTCAATATCGACGACGACGGCGTGGATGGCCAGAAGACCTATATCGTCAAGGATGGTATCCTCAGCAGTTACCTCCACGACCGCATCAGCGCGAAACATTTCGGTATTCCCTCGACGGGAAACGGGCGCCGCGAATCGTTCCGCATGATGCCTATCCCCCGTATGCGGGCGACCTATATGGAAGCGGGTAACGTAACGGAAGAAGACATCATCTCGACCGTGAAGAAAGGGATCTATGCCTCCTCGTTCACAAACGGACAGGTACAGATCGGCGCAGGCGACTTTACGTTCTTTGTGAAAGACGGTTTCCTGATCGAAAACGGCAAACTGACACAGCCGATCAAGGATATCAATATCATCGGGAACGGCGCTAAAGCGTTGGGCGATATCACAATGGTGGGAAATAATTATAAAATGGATAACGGCACGTGGACATGCGGCAAAGACGGGCAAAGCTGCCCCGTCACCTGCGGTATGCCATCGGCCTTAGTGAGTAAACTGACAGTGGGAGGAGAGAGCTGATATGATAACAAAAGAAAGTAAAAAGCTGGCTCAATGGGCGATGGATTTTGCCCTGAAGAATGGTTGCCAGGCATCGCGCGTAAGCCTGTACAGCGGCACAAACAGTTCGTTCGAGATACGCGATATGAAGATCGACCGCCTGACGCAGGCCTCCGAAAGCCGGATGGTGATCCAACTGTTTGTCGACGGGCGCTACGGTTCGTATTCAACCAACCGCCTCGACAAAAAGGAGTTGGAGACGTTTATCCGCAACGGCATCGACTCCACGCGCTACCTGGCGGAAGATAAAGCCCGTACCCTACCCGACCCGTCGCTCTATTACAAAGGCGGCGGCGCCGACCTGCAGTTGTTGGATGCCGGCTTTGACCGTGTCGACCCCGATAACAAGGTGAAGCTCGCCATGAATACCTGCCGGGAAATGATGGGTAAGGACGACCGCGTCATCTCGGCCAACTCCTATTATGGCGACAGCATAAACGACAAGTATATGATTGCCAGTAACGGTTTTGAGGGTGAAAGTTCGTCCACCGGCTACGACCTGCAAGGGAGCGTCAGCATCAAGGGCGATGGCGAAGCGCGCCCCGAATCCTACTGGTACGACTCATCCCTCTTTTACGATTCGCTGATCAAAGACGGCATAGGCACGAAAGCGCTGGAACGGGTGATACGCAAACTCGGACAAAAGAAGACGGCTTCCGGAAAATACCGGATGGTGGTGGACAATATGAACTCCACCCGCCTGATGTCACCGATAATCAGCGCCATTTACGGTTCGTCCATCCAGCAGAAAAACTCTTTCCTGTTGAACAAACTGAACGAGAAAGTTCTCGGCGCTAACGTGACGCTGATTGACGAACCCCATCTCCCGAAATCACCCGGCGCCCGCTATTTCGACAACGAGGGAGTGGCGACCAAACGTCTCCCCATATTCGAGAACGGCATCTTAAAAACCTATTATATAGACATCTACTATGCCAACAAATTGCAGGTCGACCCAACGATCAGTTCCCCCTCTATCCTGACCATGCAAATGGGCGATAAGGATACGGACGGATTGGTAGCCTCCGTAGATAAAGGGATATTGGTGACCGGCTTCAACGGCGGCAACTGCAACAGTTCAACCGGCGACTTCTCCTACGGCGTAGAGGGTTTTATCATAGAAAACGGAAAGCTGACGCAGCCCGTTTCCGAAATGAACATTACCGGCAATATGCTTTCGCTATGGAACCATCTCTCTGAAATAGGAAACGACCCGTTCCGCTCATCCAGCTGGAAAATCCCATCCCTCCTCTTCGACGATGTAGACTTCAGCGGACTGTAAGACAACAAACAAGAGGCTGTCTCAAAACGGTTCTCTCCGTCACTTGTTTCGGAGTTTTGGGACAGCCTCTTTTGCTGTATTTTATTGCAAGAACCAATTAATTATATTTATTTGACGAATACCTCTATACACCGGCTCATCGGGGTCGAGCGTAAGCAGAAATTTCGGGTTGTGGTCTCTGATAGAAAGCAAAGGACGCAACTCGCGATCCAACGTATTTTCGTCGCGCACAGTGAGCGATACTTGAAAATACGAAATCAGATTATCCGCATCTTTCACTACAAAATCCACTTCTGTTTCCAGATTTTTACCGACATAAATATCTTTATATCTGCGCTGTAATTCCAAAAAGACAATGTTTTCCAAAAGGTGTCCCTTCGCCGCTTTTGCCTCTTTTCCAAGAATAGCGGTAATAAAGCCAATGTCAGTAACATAGTATTTATTGAGCGTTTGTAAAAGTTTTTTACCTTTTATGTCGTATCGTTGTGTTTTATGAAAAATAAAGGCATCTTCTAAAAGCAAAAGATAATTCTTAACGGTTTCATTATCAATCTTGTTGCCTGTCGAAGTCATATAACCGGCAATGTTGTTTGGTGATACAAGACTCCCGACCGAATCGAAAAGAAATCGCGCAACATTCTCAAAATCAGTTTTTGACAGAATTTTCTTTCGTTTCATAATGTCTTTTTCAACAATCGCCTTAAAAACGGTATTGACATAATGGGCTGTTTCGCCTTTTTGTCCGTTGTGCAAAAGGTTTGAAACTTCGGGCAGTCCGCCATAAAACAAATAATCGTCCAGCACCTCGTTTTTACTGAAGTAACCTTGATAATAACTGATAAATTCGGAAAAAGAAAACGGCGCTACATAGATTTCCAAATACCTACCGGTCAACAATGTAGCAAGTTCAGACGACAAAAAATAAGCATTTGAGCCTGTAATGTACAAATCAATATAGTCCTTTACAAACAAACTGTCCACCAATCTCTCAAATCCGTCAACCATTTGAATTTCATCAAGAAACACATAATTTTTCGTATTTTTATCAACCATTTTCATAATATAGTCGTTCAAAAGGTGTGCTTCAAGAATACTACGATTTTCAATTTCTTCGAGATTGAGATAAACTATATTTTTTTCATCGACACCCGAAGCAAGCAATTCTCCTTGGAATTGCTTGAACAGCGTTGATTTTCCTGCCCTGCGGATACCTGTAATGACTTTTATAAGATTGGTATCACGCAAGTTACGCAGTCGCGACAGATATCGTTCTCTTTTTATCATAAGGATGAAACGTTTATTCTTTACTGACTTTTGCGATTTTATACTTCCGCAAAACTTTATGATTTTATAGACTTTTGCGGTTGTTCACTTCCGCAAAACTTTATGATTTTGTAGAGTTTTGCGGTTACAAAGATATACTATTTAAAATGAAAACACCTATGAAGCTACATCATCTTTGGGCAATTTTCCATACTGCTGCAAATATCTCATTTCGTGATGGGTTCATAGGGCAGGCCGAAGGTTTCGGTTACTGTGGGGTAGACGATACGGCCGGCGAGGATGTTCAGCCCGGATGCCAGGCTTTTGTTTTCACTTTTCCCCATTTTATTCTATGACCGCTACCCAGCCGTATGGATCGGGTTCGTCGCCGTTCTGTATGGCTTGCAGGCGGGTATACAACTTTTCGCAGGTAGCGCCGGGCTTGCCGTCGGTAGAATAGATGTATGAACGGTTCTCATCCAGGTCGTCTATTCTGGAAATAGGCGTGATCACGGCTGCCGTTCCGCACTCTGCCGCCTCTTCAAACGTGCTCAATTCGTCTACCGGAATCGGACGGCGTTCGACGGTCATGCCCATATCGCCGGCCAGTTGTATCAGGCTTTTGTTGGTGATAGAGGGCAATATCGACTGGGAGGCGGGCGTAATGTAATGGTTGCCGCGTATGGCAAAGAAGTTCGCCGGGCCGCATTCGTCCAGGTACTTCTTCTCTTTCGGATCGAGATAGAGGACGGCTACGTACCCTTTTTCCTGTGCTTTACCACCTGCCACTAAGCTGGCGGCATAGTTCCCCCCTACCTTATATGTCCCCGTGCCGAGGGGGGCAGCCCTGTCATACCCGCGCATGATACAGACCGGTGCAGGCTTGAATCCGGTTTTGAAATAGGGGCCGACGGGCGTAACGAAAACAAGGAACATATACTCACCCGCCGGCTTAACGCCTACCTGTGCGCCCAGACCGATCAGCAACGGGCGGATATACAGCGACGCCCCACTTCCGTAGGGAGGGATAAAACGTTCGTTTAACTTGATGACTTGACGAACCGCTTCTTCAAATTTAGCCACCGGAAATTCAGCCATCACGATACCGCGACACGATGATTGCAGGCGTTTCGCATTTTCATCCATACGGAAAACACGCACTTTCCCATCTTTTCCCCTGAATGCTTTCAACCCCTCGAACGCCTCCTGTCCATAGTGCAGGCAAGTAGCCGCCATGTGAATATTGATTGTTTCGGACGAACTGATTTCCAATTCACCCCACTCGCCTTCACGATAATAGCACCTCACGTTGTAGTCCGTCTTCAAATACCCGAACGACAGTTCAGGCCAGTTTATTTTTTCCATAAAACCTCATATTATTAGATTACCACGACAAAAGTAAGCTATTTCTATAGTATAATTAGTACATTTGCATCAAAATATGACAGTTTATGAGAGTAATCGACATCATCAGCAAGAGCAAACGCCCCCTCTTTTCGTTTGAAATACTCCCTCCGTTAAAAGGGAACAGCATCCGCAAAGTATATGATGCCATCGACAAATTACGCGAGTTCGACCCGCAATACATCAATATCACCTCCCATCACAGCGAGTATATATACAAGACATTGCCGGATGGAACGATTCAGCGGGTCAATATCCGCAAACGCCCGGGATCGGTCGCCATTGCGTCGGCCATACAGAACAAATACGGCATCACCGCCGTACCGCATATGATATGTAAAGGCTTTTCGAAGGAAGAGACGGAATATGCGCTCATCGACCTGAATTTTCTGGGTGTGTTCGATTTGCTGCTGCTCCGGGGCGACGATAAAATGCTCGCCACAGACGATAACCGCGAGGCATACCATCGCTATGCCACACAGTTGCAGGAACAGGTCAATAACTTCAACCGGGGGATCGCCCTTGACGGCTCCCGCTTTGAAGCGAATGAGACGCCCTTTTCCTATGGAATGGCCTGTTATCCCGAAAAGCACGAAGAAGCGCCCAACATGGAATCGGATATTTTCTATGCCAAAGAGAAAGTCAGGAACGGAGCCGGTTATCTGGTGACACAAATGTTTTTTGATAACGAAAAATACTATGCCTTTGTCGACCGCTGCCGTGCCGAAGGAATCTCCGTCCCCATTATCCCGGGAATCAAACCGATCGTATTCGCCAGCCAACTGACGGTACTGCCCAAAATATTCCGCTCGGAGATACCGGAGCCTTTGGCTCTCGAACTGCGTAAGTGCAAAACCGACGACGCGGCCAAAGTTGTCGGCATAGAGTGGTGCAAACAGCAATGCAAGGATTTGATTGCACATGGCGTCCCCAGCCTCCATTTTTACACACTTATGGCAACAGACAGCGTATACCGGGTGGCGAAGGAGGTGTACTGATCTCCTTTTCTCAAAGCGTTTTCTTTATCCGTGTGATGGCGGTGGCGGCTTCGTCCATGGATAGCGTGAGCGGAGGCAGGAGGCGGATGGTATTCGTTCCCGCTACGCCTGTAAATACCTTTTCTTCAAACAGTAGTTTGTTGCGCATGTCTTTGATGGGATGTTCAAACTCTATGCCGATCATCAAACCCCGCCCGCGCACCTCCTTGATGCCGGGTAACCGGCGAAGCTCGCCCATCAGGTAATCGCCCACCCTGTTGACGTTCTCCAGCACGTTCTCCTCTTCCATGATCGTCAGAACGGCGATGGCTGCGGCACATGCCAGGTGATTCCCTCCGAACGTTGTCCCCAACATGCCGTAACCGGCTTTGAACATCGGGCTGATCAGGACGGCTCCCACCGGGAAACCATTGGCCATCCCTTTGGCTACGGTGATGATGTCGGGACGTATACCGGCGTATTGGTGGGCAAAGAATCGACCGCTCCGTCCGTAGCCCGACTGTATCTCGTCGACGATCAGGCAGGCCCCGTACAGGGTAGACAGTTCGCGCAACGAGCGCATAAATTCAACGGCAGGGACATGTATGCCGCCCACTCCCTGTATGCCTTCGATGATGACCGAAGAGACATCCCCCTTCTTCAATTCCGCCTCTACCAGGGAGGCATCGTTCAGGGGGAGGTAGGTGACGGGAAATGTTTCGTTGATCGGGGCGATAATCGACGGGTTGTCGGTCACGCGGACTGCCGCCGAAGTACGTCCGTGAAAGGAATGTTTGAACGCCAGCGCCCGTCTTTTCCCGTTGTGGAAAGAGGCCAGCTTTAGGGCGTTTTCGTTCGCTTCGGCCCCTGAATTGATCAGGAACAGCGCGTAGTCGTCGTAGCCGGAGGCGGCGCCCAGTTTGTCCGCCAAGGTTTGCTGAAGGCTGTTGACGACGGAGTTGGAATAGAACCCTAACCTGGCAGCCTGGTCGGCGATCGCCTGCACATAGGTCGGGTGGCTGTGCCCGACGGAAATAACGGCATGGCCGCCATACAGGTCGAGGTACTCATTTCCTGCCGAATCCCACACCCGGCATCCCTGCCCTTTGACAATCTCTATATTAAAAAGAGGATATACATCGAATAGTTTCATTTCTTCAATTGATGGTTAGTGATGAAAAATATATAACTTGTAATGGTCTGCATTTACCGAACGGCATTCCGTTCGGAATGCCTCGCTCGGTAGAAAAAAAGATGCCAGCCACCGCTGTTTCTGCATCCTGTCAGGGATGCATCCTTAACAGGATGCAGGGATTGGAGAGGCACATTCCTTTCTACCGAGCGATACATCCCTAACGGGATGTAAGCCTTGCAAAATGTAATCATTTTAAATTCAATCATTATATGTTATTTATTTCACGTTCTTCACTATTCACTATTCACTATTAGTTATTCACTATTCGTGTCTTAGGGCTTCGGCGGGGGCGAGGCGGAGTAGTTTCCGGGCTGGCAGGCGTACGCCGAGGCAGATCATGCCGGCCATGAGCAGGTAGGCGCCTCCGAAAGTAATCAGGAAGCGTCCTGCGGTGTAGGGCAGGCGGTAGAGGTCGGGGACTTCCATGGAAATCATGTTTGCGGCAAACAGGAGGGGCAGGGGCAGGGTGAGCGCCAGCAGGCACAGCCCCTCGGCATAGAGGTATCCTTTCAGCGTCAGGGAACTGGCGCCCAATGCCAGGCGGATGCCCGACTCGCCGCGCCGGTGCTGCGTCCGCAGCCAAAAGGTGCCGACGATACCGAAGAAGACGTTAATCAGGAGAAAGGCCATCAGCGAAAGCCTGTCCCGGCTTTCCGTCCGGAAAGAGCGAATCCTGCTTTCCCTGAAATCGGCGATGGAACGTACGCCATAGACGTTGAGGTTGTTGACGGTCAGTTGGTCGCCCATCTCCTCCAGCAGGCTGTTTATGCCGTCTTGCGAGAGGGTTTGCTTCATGCGTACACACAATTCGGCGTTTTCAGCACCCATCGCGTTTACGATCCCGCTCAGGTACTCTCCCACCAGTATCGAGTAGAGAGCCGGTTCGCTCTTGCGGTATTCGTGATCCCGGATAGAGGCTGATACGGCGGCAATCGTCATCTTCTCTCCATAACAGAGCGCTTCCCTGCCCCGTCCGGAAAGGTCGTGGAAGAAGAGCCTCTCCATGTCTTTCGTGATCACGATGGCATCGGGGATACCCTCGAGCTGAGGGGCTATCGCTTTCCCCTCCGTATCCTTTACCCTGAACAGGCCGAAATATTCGGGCGATACCCTGCGCACCTGGTAATTCTTTCCGGACGCTACCGCGGTATCCCCCTCTACCGGGGAAATAGGCATCCAGGAATTGCCACCTGAGTAGGGACAGGAATAATACGTGATGCAGGCCTCTTCTACCAGGGGATGACGGCGGATTTGAGCCATCAATTGCCGGAGGTCTTCCACCTGATTCGAACTGTAGAGCGAATCGGGCACATAAGCGGGCGATTGGGGATTGAGTTTATTCAGTTTGAAACGCCAGGTATTTGTAACGTCATATCCCAAAGGCGTGTAATAGGTGCGCATATCGACATAGAGCATGTCGAGCATATACCATAAGGCGGCGACGACGATAGTCAGCTCGGCAAATATCCACCCGTTACTCTTACGCTGTGCGTAAATTATTTTTACTAAATGCTTTATCATTTTCAATTACGAATTA
>JAISQD010000028.1 GCA_031274415.1 Tannerellaceae bacterium
GTTAGGAATGCCTCGCTCGGTAGAAAAAAGAGGCCACCGCTGTTTCTGCATCCTGTCAGGGATGCATCCTTAACAGGATGCAGGGATTGGAGAGGCGCATTCCATTCTACCGAGCGATACATTCCCTAACGGGATGTAAGCCTTGCATAATTTAATCATTTTAAATGCAATCATTATAGGTTATTTATTTCACGTTCCTTAAGTCCTGCCTTTCAGGCAGAGGGGGTGCGCATCATTCTCCCGCAGGTCGTTGACCTGCGGTTATGAAAATTCCGCCCTCCGGGCTTAAGAGATCTTTGAAATAAAATAGCGACAATTTGAATTGAAAATCGACCCTCCGGTCAAATGCACCCACCCACTACGGGGTTGTAGATGGGTCTACTACCGGTTTTCAATTGGTATGCAAGTCCTGCGAACTACCTGCGATACTATTTTTTGAACGAAGTTTTGAAAATTCAGACCCCGGATTTTTGACACCCCACCCTTAGGCTACTGCCTAGCTATGTTAGCTCTCTCCGAGAGCCGTTGATACTTCTTCCGAACATGACAGGGTGCACTCTTTCCCGAAAGAGTATGCATACTTTCCCGAAAGAGTATGCATACTTTCCCGAAAGAGTATGCATACTCTTTGGAAAGAGTGTGCATCCTCTGGATTGCCGACGCTGCGTCATCCCCCATCCCGGACGCACGTCATATATTTGCGACGGCATTTACCGGGTGGGTATCGCCGAAATATTATCCGGAACAAGGAAACATGCTCCGGCTTTTGTGGTCGTTTCGTGGTCATTTCATGGTCATTGTGGCCGTTTGGTGGCCGTTTGGTGGTCATTTGGTGGTCGTTTCGTGGTCATTTCATGGTCATTTGGTGGTCATTTGGTGGTCATTGTGGTCATTTCGTGGTCATTTCGTGGTCATCTGTTTTTCTCCTAATCCCCGTTTTTAGGCAAAAAAGGGGCAAAATGGTGGGGTAAAAGGGGAAAAAGTGGGGAAGAAAAAAGGGCTTCCCCACTACTTTTTACCAAAAAAACGATTTTCCAGGCGGACAAAAAATGACGGGCTAATGGAACCATAAAAAACAGGAAATTAGCCCTTTCTATTCTCCTTACTCTCTTTCTTCCTTTCTTTAGAAGAGAGAAAAAGAGAGTAAATGGTGGAGTAGTGGGGAGAAAATAGGGAAAATGAAAACTCTATAGAAAAATAGAAAAAGCAATAAAAGCGTATATAAGTTGAAATATGCGTTTTTGACCCCCTCGTCACCACTTTTGTTCGCGGTAGACAGTTGTGTAGCCGGGACGATACAGTTGTGTAGCCGGGACAACACAGTTGTGTAGCCGGGACAACACAACTGTGTAGCGCGGACGACACAACTGTGTAGCCGGACGGGAGCTATTTCAAATGGGACGGGAACAAATAAAAACGGGACGGGAGCCGTTTTTATTGGCTCCCGTCCCGTTTCTGATGTTGCGGAGGCAAGACTCGAACTTACGACCTTTGGGTTATGAGCCCAACGAGCTACCGCTGCTCCACTCCGCGATATGGTGACAATCCTTTTCGATTGCGCTGCAAAGGTAAGTAGAATAATTGGAATTACCAAATTTATGTGCGTAATGCGGAAAGGCCAGCGGGGCTGGATGGTTTTCCGAAAGATTTTATTAACTTTGCGAACTTTACAATTAGATGTTACAAACAGATTGGCGTACTTAAAAAGGATATAGAATATGGCGAAAGTAAAAGGGGCTGTCGTTGTGAATACGGAGCGGTGCAAGGGATGTAACCTTTGTGCGGTCTCCTGCCCATCGGATGTGCTGGAGCTGCATCCGCGCGAGGTGAACAACAAAGGCTATCATTATGTATATATGAAGAATCCTGCGGATTGCATCGGTTGTGCAAACTGCGGGCTGGTTTGCCCGGACGGGTGTTTAACCATTTATAAAGTCAAATTATAACAGGTATGGCAGAAGAGATAAAATTGATGAAAGGGAATGAGGCCATCGCCCATGCCGCTATCCGGTATGGGACGGATGGTTATTTCGGTTACCCGATCACTCCGCAATCCGAGATTTTAGAGACATTGATGGCCGAGACGCCGTGGGAGACGACCGGTATGGTAGTCTTGCAGGCCGAGAGTGAAGTGGCGGCGATCAATATGGTGTATGGCGGCGCAGGGTGCGGTAAACGGGTGATGACGTCGTCGTCGAGTCCGGGTATCAGCCTGAAGCTGGAGGGTATCTCCTACCTGGCCGGAGCCGAACTGCCGGCGTTGATCGTCAATGTGATGCGCGGCGGACCGGGTTTGGGGACGATACAGCCCAGCCAGGCCGATTATTTCCAAACGGTAAAAGGCGGCGGTCATGGCGACTATCGTTTGATTACGCTTGCCCCGAACTCCGTACAGGAGATGGCCGACTTTGTGGCGCTTGGCTTTGACCTGGCCTTCACCTATTCGAATCCGGCGATGATCCTGGCGGACGGTATTATCGGGCAGATGATGGAAAAGGTGGTGTTGCCTCCTTTCCGGCCGAGAAAGACGGAAGAGGAGATCCGTCAGGAATCGCCCTGGGCGGCGCTGGGCAAGCCGGCAAGCCGTAAGCCGAACATCATTACGTCGCTGGAGTTGGATCCCTCTATTATGGAAGAGAACAACAACCGTTTCCAGGCCAAATACCGTAGGGTTGAAGAGCGTGAAGTCCGCTATGAAGAGATTTGTTGCAGCGATGCCGAGTACCTGCTGGTTGCTTTCGGTTCGTCTGCCCGTATTTGCCAGAAGGCGGTGGAGATTGCCCGTGCGGAAGGCATCAAGCTGGGGTTGTTGCGCCCGATCACGCTATGGCCTTTCCCGACGAAAGCGCTGGCCGGTTATGCCGGCAGGGTGAAGGGGATGTTGTCGGTGGAACTGAATGCCGGGCAGATGTTGGAAGATGTCCGCCTGGCGGTGAACGGGAGGGTAAAGGTGGAGCATTTCGGCCGTCTGGGCGGTATTGTGTTCACGCCGGATGAGATATTGGTTGCATTTAAGGAAAAAATATACCGATAAAAAAACATGGAACTCAACGAAATAATAAAACCGGAAAACGTAGTATATGCTAAGCCCGGATTGATGAACGATCATCCCATGCATTATTGCCCGGGATGCAGTCACGGCGTCATCCATAAATTGGTTGCCGAAGTCATTGCCGATATGGGGATGGAGGAGAAGACCATCGGTGTCTCTCCGGTAGGATGCGCCGTATTTGCCTACAACTACTTGGATATCGACTGGCAGGAGGCCGCCCACGGACGCGCTCCGGCTGTGGCGACGGCCGTGAAACGCCTGAATCCCGAAAAGATGGTCTTTACGTACCAGGGCGATGGCGATTTGGCCGCTATTGGTACGGCCGAAACGATTCATGCCGCCAACCGGGGGGAGAATATTGTGATCGTTTTTGTGAACAATGCCATTTATGGTATGACCGGCGGACAGATGGCGCCCACCACACTGGAAGGTATGCCGACATCGACCTGTCCTTACGGGCGTATGGTGGAGCTGAACGGTTATCCGTTGAAGATCGCCGACCTGTTGGCGCTATTGGAGGGCACCTGTTTGGTTACCCGCCAGAGCGTACATACGGCGGCGGCGGTGAGGAAAGCGAAACGGTCGCTCAGGAAAGCGTTCGACAATTCGATGGCCGGCAAGGGGACGTCGATTGTGGAGTTTGTCTCCACCTGTGCTTCGGGTTGGAAGATGACGCCCGAAAAGTCCAACGACTGGATGGTAGAGCACATGTTTCCGTTCTATCCATTGGGGGATTTGAAAAATGTGGAATAAAAAAGAGCAAACGAGATGAAACAGGAAATCATTATTGCGGGATTTGGCGGACAGGGTGTTTTGTCGATGGGGAAGATATTGGCCTACTCCGGTTTGATGGAGGGAAAAGAGGTGAGTTGGATGCCTTCATACGGCCCTGAACAGCGGGGGGGGACAGCCAACGTCACGGTTATCCTGAGCGACGACCCGGTCAGTTCACCCATCCTGAATACCTATGATATTGCCATTATACTGAACCAGCCCTCTTTGGATAAGTTTGAAGACAAGGTAAAACCGGGCGGTATCCTGATTTACGACGGGTACGGGATTCATGGCGGGATCAAGCGGAAAGACATTGACGTATACCAGGTGGATGCGATGGATGCGGCGACGGAGATGAAGAACGAGAAGGCGTTTAATATGCTGATACTCGGAGGGCTGTTGAAAGTCGTCCCGATGGTGAAGCTCGAAAGTGTCTTGCTGGGGTTGAAGAAGTCCCTTCCGGAGCGTCATCACCGGCTTATCCCCATGAATGAGGCGGCGATAAAAAGGGGCATGGAGATTATCCGGAAAAGGTGATCATGTAAAAAAGAAGATGAGGTATTGGTTGTATATAGTCATTTTTCTGGTCACGGCCATCGCTGTCGGATCCGCCCAGGACAGAGGGAGCGGCGGCAGTGGGAAGGGAAGAAGTTTCTCGTTGTCCAACCGCTCTTCACAGAACTCTGATGTGGCCGACAGCCCGATGCCGGCCGATAGCATGGCGAGGGTGCGCGTCACGGCATACCGGCTGACGCGCGACGTGGGAGACCCCTATGTCGCCCCCATGGACACAAACCGCTTAAACTTCGGGAACAGTACGCTGGTAGAAGGCAATTCCCTCGCGGTAGGGTATCTTTCCAACCTGGGTAATCCGGCGCAGACCAGACTGTTTTCGGAACGGAAAGAGTCGCGCGACTTTATTTTTGCCGACGCGTATGATTACTATATCATTACACCTGAAAATGCCTACTTTTACGACACAAGGATTCCTTACACCAATATCCTCTATACCTCGGGAAGCTCATCGACAAACCGGGAAGACCGGTTGAAGGGAACACTGACATGGAACTTCGGAAAGAGAATCAACCTTGGGGCAGAGATGGATTATATCTATGCCCGCGGACTGTATGCTTCGAATGGGAATAAGCCGTTAAGTTATAGGGTTTTCGGGAGTTACCGTTCAGACCGTTATGAGGCCTATGCCTACCTCAGCAATTATAACCTGTTGAATTATGAAAACGGCGGTCTGTCGGATGATACCTACCTGACGGAGCCGGATAATCATGCGGAGAAGGACAAGAGCGTTCAGAGAAAAAGCTATCCTACGCGGTATTACGACACATGGAACCGTGTGCGCGGCAAACAATATTTCTTTTCGCACAGGTATAACCTGGGCTTTTACCGCGATATGGAGAAGGTGGATGAGGAGGGGAATCCGGTGGAAAAGTTCGTGCCGGTTTCCAGTATAATCCATACGTTTGAATATGAAGATAACCGGAGGCGTTTCATTTCGAACATCAACATTGATACGAGTTACGTCAGGCCTGATCCCGGCTTTACCGACGCTACCCATCGCAAACGGCTGGATGCGGTTTACGGACTTGACGTGAGCCTGAATGATTTTACCTCTGCCTGGGCGTTGAAGAATACCTTTGCCTTATCCTTGCGGGAAGGGTTTCAGGATTGGATCAAGCTCGGGCTGTCGGCTTTTGCCCGCATCGAAAAGAGGCGGTTCAACCTGCCTGCCCAAATTCCCGGATTGACGTATACGGAGACGGGAAGCTATGGCGATCCGCTCCATTTGGATTATGCGCCGTATGACGTCTATGACGAGTTTTCCACCTATCTGGGCGCCGAGCTGTCCAAACGAATGGGCAGTGTGCTGACCTATAATGCGCGCGGTGAGTTTTGTCCCGTGGGGGATGATTTGGGCGAAATACGGCTGAATGGGGATTTGCAGACCAACCTTCAGGTGTTTGGCAAGAGGGCGACCGTCAAGGCCAACGGTTATTTCCGGCATGTCAGGCCGGCGTTCTATCAACGGCATCACCATTCCCGTTATTTTTGGTGGGATACGGACTTATCAAGTACGCAGCAATTTTATGCAGGCGGTGAAATCAGCCAGGAAGTCACCCGGACAACCCTTTCCGCTTCGGTGGAGAGTATCCGGAATTATGTGTACTTCGACCTCGACGGACTTCCCCGCCAGCACGGCAGCCTGATACAGGTCGTCTCCGCCCGTTTGAAGCAGAACGTCTATTTTCGTGCGTTGGGATGGGAAAATGAGGTGGCCTACCAGTCTGTCACGAACAAGGATGTTCTTCCGCTTCCTCCGGTCAGTTTGTATACCAACCTGTTCCTGCACGTCAAATTGGCGAAGGTGCTGACCGTGCAGATCGGCGCGGATATGCACTACA
Source organism: Tannerellaceae bacterium (assembly GCA_031274415.1). Lineage (GTDB taxonomy): Bacteria > Bacteroidota > Bacteroidia > Bacteroidales > Tannerellaceae > DFXE01. The sequence continues at coordinate 6,244 of JAISQD010000028.1, forward strand.
ATATCAGCTATTATGCTCCCTATTATGAGCCGGCGACACAGCAATTCCGCATACAGGACGAAAAGAAAATAGGCGGTTATCCGCTGATCAACGGCTATGTGAATTTCCATCTGAAACAGGCGCGTTTTTTTATTATGGGGTATAACCTGAGTTCTCTGTTTGTCGATCCCGACTACTTCTCCCTGCTGCACTATCCACTTAATCCGATGATCATAAAAATGGGTATTTCGGTTACATTTAATAATTGATCCGGTATGAAACCCCGTAAATGGATAGTGGTTTATGGCGTGTTGTTGCTCTTGGTTGTCGTGACTATGGCTGTTTTACGGCAGATGGTGAAAGAAGATATCCGGGTGCGTGATTATGCCGCCATCAGCGAAGAGGGAATCCTCCGTTTGATGACGGAATATAGCTTGTCAGGGTATTATGTGTCCGGTGATACGGTTGAGGGCTTTCAGTACGAACTGATCAGGGCGATAGCCCAAGTCTCCGGCCTGGAGGTGCATACCGCCTTAGAAACGACCCTGACGGAAAGCTTTAAGGCGCTGGATAACCATACCTGCGATGTGATTGCCCGGAATATTCCGGTGACGAGCGATATCAAGGATCGCTACCTGTTTACCGATCCGGTTGTGATGGACAAGCAGGTGCTGATCCAGCGAACGGCAGAGGCGAACAACGGCGTGGAGGTGATACGGAACCAACTGAATTTAGCCGGGAAAACGATTTATATCCCCCATAGTTCTCCGGTGCTGACCAGGTTGCGGAATCTGGAGTATGAGATAGGGGATACCCTCCATATCGTGGAAGAGGCGGTCTATTCTTCCGAACAATTGGCGATCATGGTTGCCAGAGGGGACATTGATTACGCGGTATGCGACCAGCGGACGGCGCTTATTCTGCAAAGCAGGCTGCCCGGGATTGATGTGGATACGGATATCGGTTTTATTCAGTTACAGGCATGGGCGGTGCGGAAAGAGTCGCCGGTGTTGTTGGACAGCCTGAATAGCTGGTTCAGGCAAATACGGGAAAACGGGCGGTATGATGCCATATACAGGCGTTATTATTGAATAGATTAGAATTATGACTACTTTTACATGCAATATAAAAATAAAAGATGAGATTTGATGAATTAAATTTGGAAGAGAAAATCCTGGACGGTCTTGATGCCATGGCCTTTCAGGAGACGACACCCATACAAGAACAGACCATTCCGGTTATTTTAGAAGGGAAGGATATCATTGCCTGCGCACAAACAGGGACGGGTAAGACGGCGGCCTATGTATTACCGTTAATTAATGAGCTGAGTAAGGGAGATCATCCCGACGATGTGGTGAATGCGATTATTATGGCGCCGACGCGCGAACTGGCGCAGCAGATCGACCAGCAGGTCGAGGGGTTCTCCTATTTTATACCGGTTTCGGCCGTAGCCGTTTACGGGGGGACAGACGGTGTGGCATGGGAACAGCAGCGACGGGGACTGGAGAAAGGCGCGGATATCGTGATCGCTACACCGGGGCGTTTGCTGTCGCATATTAAATTGGATACGGTCGACCTGTCGCATGTCTCCTATTTTGTGCTTGATGAAGCCGACAGGATGTTGGATATGGGATTTTATGACGATATCATGATCATTTATAAGTTGCTGCCGCCTACCTGCCAGATCATTATGTTTTCGGCCACCATGCCCCCCAAGATCAGGACATTGGCGAAAACGATCCTGAAGAATCCGGCAGAGATAAAGATCGCCATTTCGCGTCCTCCGGAAAGCATCATGCAAACCGCTTACATCTGTTATGATACGCAGAAGATCAAAATATTGGAGGATCTGTTTAAGCAGAACCGCCCCCAGCGGGTGATTGTCTTCTCTTCTTCAAAGGCCAAGGTGAAAGAGCTGGCCTTGACGTTGAAACGGATGAACCTGAACGTAGCCGCCATGCATTCCGACCTCGAGCAGTCGCAGCGGGAAGAGGTGATGAAAGAATTTAAAAACGGGCATATTGATATCATGGTCGCCACAGACGTGGTTGCCCGCGGGATCGATATCAATGATATCAAACTGATTGTCAACTTTGATATCCCGCACGACCCGGAAGATTATGTCCACCGCATCGGGCGTACCGCCCGGGGAACAAACGGGGAGGGGCTGGCGATCACCTTTGTTGCGATCGAGGAACAAGCCCAGTTCAAGCGGATTGAGAACTTTCTGGAGAAGACCATCTATAAGATACCGATCGACGCCGCCAAGTTCGGCGAGACGCCGGACTATACGCCGGAGAAATACAGCCATCTGCGCGGCAGAAAGGGAGGGTACAGGAAAAAGACAAAAAAATGATGTGTATAACCGGCTGCTTGTGAACAAATATCATTACTTTTGTCCCGTAATGTAGAGACACGGGTTATTTTTAAGAGGAAGACCATGTACGAAAAAACAGAAAAACAATCCGAATTAGATAAACGTTACTTGCGGATGGCGATGATATGGGCGGAAAACTCCTATTGCAAGCGTCGTCAGGTAGGCGCATTGATTGTGAAAGAGAACAGGATTATTTCGGATGGATATAACGGGACGCCCTCGGGGTTTGAGAATGTATGTGAAGATGAGGACAATCTGACCAAACCCTATGTATTGCATGCCGAAGCGAATGCGATTACAAAAGTAGCCGCTTCGTCGAACAGCAGTAAGGGGGCGACGATATACGTCACTTCCGCACCCTGTATCGAGTGTGCCAAACTGATTATACAATCCGGTATCGTCCGGGTGGTTTATTCGGAGAAATACCGTGTCGAAGACGGTTGCAACTTGTTGTTGCGAGCCGGTATCGAGTTGGATTATATAGAGTTAAAAGAAAAATAGAATAAGGCATATGGGACAAAATAAACGATTGGCCGTTTGGCTTCCGCTGATTATCGCAGTGAGTGTCGCATTGGGTATTTTTATCGGGAACAGCTACCTCTCCACCAGTCAGGATAAACGCCGTATGTATTCCAACGGCAATAAAATCAATGCGATCTTAGACATCATCAACGAGCAGTATGTCGATACGGTCGACATGAAGGCATTGGTGTCAAACGTGATCCCTAAAGTCTTTCACGAACTGGATCCGCATTCCGTCTATATTACGGCGGAAGATGCCCAGAGTGTGAACGAGGAGCTGGAAGGCTCTTTCAGCGGCATTGGGGTTACGTTCAACATGCAAACGGATACGATATTGGTCATTAGCGTCATACCGGGAGGGCCGTCGGAAAAGGCGGGGCTGCTTCCTTTCGACCGTATCATCACGATCAACGACTCCGTTTTCTCGGGGCGGAAGCTGGATCAGAACCAGGTGATGAAGAACCTGAGGGGAGCGAAGAGCAGCAAGGTGAAGCTGGGCGTTAAGCGGGGGAATGCGGACGACCTGATCTATTTTGACGTCACCCGCAATGATGTGCCGGTACACTCGGTCGATGTCGCCTACGAGGTGAGCAGGGGGATCGGCTATATCAAGGTAAGCAAGTTTGCCCGGACGACCTATAACGAATTTATTACGGCCATCGCCAAGTTGAAGCAGGAGCATTGCACCTCGTTCATTATTGATCTACGCGGCAATTCGGGCGGCATGATGGATGCGGCCGTCAATATGGTGAACGAATTTATAGTGGCCGGACGGCTGATCGTCTATACCGAAGGGAAAGCGTTTCCGCGCAGCGACGTGTATGCCAACGGGACGGGGACATGCCAGGATGCGCCCCTCGTCGTCTTGACGGACGAAGGATCCGCCTCCGCTAGCGAGATATTTGCAGGCGCGATACAGGACAACGACCGCGGACTGATCATCGGACGGCGTACCTACGGGAAGGGGCTGGTACAGACGCAAATCGGCCTGACCGACGGCTCGCAGCTACGCCTCACCATCGCCCGTTATTATACGCCATCGGGGCGATCCATACAAAAAGAGTATGAGTTGGGGAAGACCGAAGAGTATGACATGGATCTGTACAACCGCTATATGCATGGCGAGTTTTATTCCGCCGACAGTATTAAAATGGATAACCTGCCTAAATTCGAGACCTCCATGGGACGTACCGTCTACGGCGGCGGAGGGATTATGCCCGACCTGTTCATCCCGCGCGATACAAGCGGCCTGACGACCTATTTCAACAACGTCGTAACCAGCGGCGTCCTCTACCTCTATGCCCTCGAGTATTCCGATAAAAACCACGACAGGCTTTCTTCCTTCTCCTCCTATCAGGAGTTGTATGCCTACCTGAAACAACAGCCGCTGCTGTCCGATTTCACCGACTTTGCCGCAACGAAAGGGATCAAAAAGCGCCCCGCCCTGATCAACATATCGGGCGCCCTGATTGAGAATCAGCTACAGGCCTATATCATACGGAATTTCTTTGACGACAATGGCTTCTATCCCATTATCCTCAAAGACGACGAAACGCTGCTCCGCGCCGTTCAGGTCATTAAAGAGGGGAAATCCAATCCGGCGCTGGATGCCAACTTATTGACTCATGGAATTACGCCACAGCAAACGCCTGCTCCGTGAAGAGATGGCTTTGCTAAGGAAAGGGCAGGCGGCGGACACGTTGCATGACCTTTCGCAGCGGATACTCGACCGGCTGGAAAGCCTCGACCTCTTCCGACGCGCGTCGTGCGTCGCCCTCTACCACGCCATCGGTGGAGAGGTGCAAACCGGGATGTTCATCGACAAATGGCAGGGGGAAAAGCGCATACTGCTCCCTGTTGTCGATGGGGAAGAGCTGCATTTCGTCCCTTACGGCGGAAAGGAAAACCTGAACCCCGGCGCTTACAACATTCCCGAACCGCTCCAGCCCCGGACGGAAGAAACGCCGGAACTTATCATCGTACCCGGCGTCGCCTTTGACCGTTCGCTCAACCGTATGGGAAGGGGGAAGGGCTATTACGACCGCTTCTTACAGCATCTCACCGTACCCAGGATAGGCCTCTGCTTTGCTTTCCAGCTGGTGGAGCGGCTTCCCGTCGAACCGTTCGACGTCAGAATGGATATGGTCATTACCGAACACGAAATAATCACTTAACTCTCTAAGGATGGCACGCAGATGACTCAGATCAGGCAGATTTCATCTAATGGTCGTCTGTGGTCGTCTGGTGGTCGTCTCTTTTTCTTTCTTTTTCCTGTTTTTGTTTACAAAAAGGCCAAAATGGTGGGGTAGAAAGAAAATGGTGGAGAAGAAAAAGGGCTTCCCCACCACTTTTTATCACAAAAAACGATTTTCCGGAAGACAAAAAAATGACCGTCTAACGAACTCATAAAAAACTATCAATCAACTATTTCTACTCTTCTTACCTCTTTTCTTCCTTTCTCTAGAAGAGAGAAGAAAAGAGTAAAGGGTGG
>JAISQD010000038.1 GCA_031274415.1 Tannerellaceae bacterium
ATCTCTTCTTCTACTACCAGGTTGTCGATAATGAAGTTCTGCCGCTCCATCGTATTTTTCCCCATATAAAACTCCAGCATCTCTTTGACGAGGTCTTCTTTCTTCATGGTGACCAGGTCGAGACGCATGTCTTTCCCGATAAAATGCTTAAACTCATCCGGCGATATCTCTCCCAATCCTTTGAAACGGGTGATTTCGGGATTCTTTCCCGCTGCCTCTATCGCCGCCAAACGCTCCTCCTCGCTGTAACAGTACCATGTCTTTTGCCTGTTCCGGACACGGAAGAGCGGCGTTTGGAGGATATGCACATGGTTGCGCTTGATCAGGTCGGGGAAGAACTGTAAAAAGAACGTAATCAGCAGCAACCGGATATGCATCCCGTCGACATCCGCATCCGTGGCGATAATCACCTTGTTGTAACGAAGCCCCTCCAGCCCGTCTTCGATATTCAGCGCCGCCTGCAGGAGGTTGAACTCTTCGTTCTCGTAGACGATTTTCTTTGTCAGCCCGAAGCAGTTTAGCGGTTTACCGCGCAGGCTGAAGACGGCTTGCAGGTTCGGGTCGCGGCTTTTTGTGATCGAGCCGCTGGCCGAATCTCCCTCCGTGATGAAGATGCAGCTCTCTTCCACCAGCTCCCTTTTGGTATCGTTCAGGTGGATGCGGCAGTCGCGCAGTTTCTTGTTGTGGAGGTTGGCCTTTTTTGCCCGCTCACGCGCCAGCTTTGTCACGCCGGCAATGGCTTTCCGCTCCTTCTCTGATTCCGTGATCTTCCGTAGCAGGGCATCGGATGTTTCGGTATGCTTGTGCAGGAAATTATCCAGCTCTTTCTTGATAAAGTCGCCAATAAACTTAGCGACGCTCACTCCGCCCGGCCCGATATCCTTGGAGCCTAATTTCGTTTTTGTCTGGCTTTCAAACACCGGCTCTTCCACCTTGATGCTGATAGCCGCCACGATACCGGCTCGGATATCGGCATATTCGAAGTTTTTTGTATAATATTCTTTGATGACCCGCCCGATCGCCTCTTTAAAGGCGGAAAGATGCGTCCCTCCCTGGGTGGTATGCTGTCCGTTGACAAACGAATAATACTCTTCGCCATATTGGTTGCTATGTGTGATAACCAGCTCGATATCTTTCCCTTTCAGGTGGATAATCGGGTAAAGCGGTTCGGTCGTCATGTTCTCGTTCAGCAGGTCGACCAGGCCGTTGCGCGAGTAAAACTTCTTTCCATTATAAAGAATGGTCAGCCCGGAATTGAGAAAGACATAGTTTTTCAACAGGTTCTCGATGTATTCTTCCTTATATTCATACTCTTTGAAGATATCCCTGTCGGGGATAAAGTAGGTCAGCGTACCGTTTGCCTCCTCGCTCGGCACGATATCCGATTCGCCGGTAATGATCGCCCGGCTGTATTCTACCTGCTTGCTTTCCCCCTCGCGATGGCTGCGGATCAGGAAATAGCTGCTTAACGCGTTCACGGCCTTGATCCCTACGCCGTTCAGCCCCACCGACTTCTTGAACGCCTTGCTGTCGTACTTCGCGCCGGTGTTCATTTTGCTGGAGACGTCCACCACTTTCCCCAGCGGGATGCCGCGGCCATAGTCGCGGACGGCCACCGTCCCCTCTTCGACGGTCACTTCAATGGTCTTGCCGTACCCCATCATGTATTCGTCGATGGAATTATCCAGCGCCTCTTTCAGCAGGACATAAATACCGTCGTCGGCATGGGAGCCGTCGCCCAGTTTCCCGATATACATCCCCGGACGGCGGCGGATATGCTCCATCCAATCAAGGGTTTTTATGTCTTCATCGGTATACTCTACCGGTTGCAGAAGCGTCGAGTTCAATTCATCCATAGCTCTTTATGCGTTGTTTGTTGTCAAATCTTTCCGGTATGCTCTCCGTGTTTTGTGATGTTCACGTTTGAAATAATCCCATTGCGCCTGTACGGCATTGTTGGTTTCCAGCTCGGGATTGGTTTCGGCGTATTCGGTTCCCATTTTATTATAGACGGGAATCAGGTCGTTAAACAGCAATGCGTTGACCCCTTTTCCCTGATATTCGGGCAATACGCCGGTCAAATACAGATCGACCACTTTCGGTTTCGACTTCAATGCCTTTAACAGCGGGATAAAGCCAAAGGGGAACAGATGCCCTTTCGCCTTTTTCAATACATGGGAAAGGTTGGGCAGCGTGATGCCGAACCCGACCACCCCGTCGTCTTCCTCCCGTACAATGACCGTGATAAAGTCCAGGCGAAGCATCGGGATATACATATTCACATAATAATCAATCTGCTTGTCGGTCAGGGGGGCAAACCCGTACAGCGGCATATAGGCGGCGTTCAGTGCATGGAATATCTTATGCGCATACGGCCAAATATCTTTCCGCTTCTTAAACTTCACTGTCTTCAAACCATATTTCTTTTTCACGATCTCCCCGATCCGTAAATGTTTTTCCGGCACTTCACCGGGGATATAGATCTTATATTCTTTCCAGTCCTGCGCTTTCTGGTAGCCCAGCCGTTCCAGCTGCTGCGGATAGTAGGGGTAGTTATAGATGGTCGCCATCGTCCCTAACTGATCAAAACCGTGAATCAACATCCCCTCGTGATCCAGGTCGGTAAACCCCAGCGGCCCGTGCAACTGCTCCATCCCCTGCTCTTTCGCCCACTTCTCGACGGCCTGAAAGAGGGCGTCCACCACCTCATCGTCATCAATAAAATCGACAAACCCAAAGCGTGCCGACTTCTGTTCCCAGACTTCATTACTCCGGTGATTGACCATCCCGGCGATCCGCCCGACGATCCGCCCCTCTTTATAGGCCAGAAAATAGATGGCATCACATATTTCAAATGCCGGATTCTTTTTCCTGTTCAATGTGATCATTTCTTCATCAATCAAGCCAGGTACGTGATAAGGGCTGTCTTTGTATAAATCTATATTGAACTTGACAAATTTCCTGAGATCTCTTTTATTGGTCACTTCTTTTATCACTACGTTCATTTTCGTATTTGTTTGTTCGGCAAATTTACATAATTCATACGAATCATAGGGCAAAAGCATCTTAATTGATGCAAAAACATACGATATAAGGATTCGCCGTGACGCGTTCGTTGTTCAGGATTTTGACCTCGTTGTCTTCCGGAACTTCTGCCCTTTGATAAAATATCTTCCCTATCTTTCATCACTTTTCACGCCAATTCATGCGTAAACTCAAAACGTTGTATCGCTTCTTTTTCAGAATAGGATTTCTCAATCAACAACTTTAAAAAAAGAAAAATCCCCATAAACATTTAGTTTACAGGGATTATTTGATTATTGTTACTCTATCGCTTTTACTTCACTTCCTCGAAATCAACGTCCGTTACGCTATCTTGTTTACCTTTTCCGGCATGATCATCGGTCTGTTGGCTAAAGTCAGGGCCCGGTTGAGCGCCTTGTGCGTTATAGATTTCCTGGCTGGCGGCCTGGAATATGCTGTTCAGTTCTGCCATTGCGGCATCTACGGCTGCGATATCCTGTGCCTTGTGCGCTGCTTTCAATTTGTTTAGAGCCGCTTCTATAGGCGCTTTCTTGTCAGCCGGCAGTTTATCGCCCAACTCTTTCACCTGCTTTTCGGTCTGGAATATCAGGCTGTCGGCCTGATTCAGTTTGTCGATACGCTCTTTTTCTTTCCTGTCGGTTTCGGCATTGGCGGCGGCTTCGTCTTTCATCCGTTTTACCTCTT
>JAISQD010000041.1 GCA_031274415.1 Tannerellaceae bacterium
TTGGCGTAGATAATCGAAACTTGTTGTGGTGTGAGTTCGGCAGGAATCAGGTTTTGTTTGATGGCATCGGTATGAATGTGGTAGTTTATTTTGGCAAGCTCCCGCTTTGCCGACCAGCCTAACGCTTTTTGTTCTTCTTCCTTGAGACGCTGAAATTCCTTGACGATGTATAACTCAAATTCGATAGAAATCCAACTCGCAAATTTGAAAGCAATATCTTTGTGTGCAAATGTTCCGCCGTATCTTCCTGATATTGAAACAATACCAATTGCGCAGGTGGTGTCCGCCCACTTTTGTGGAGACAAAGTGAAAGCATGTAGTCCCGCCTCTTTTTTAAACCCCTCGAATTCGAGGGGTTTAAAATTGGGATTGTACAAGGTTTCCCAGATCCCCAAAAATTCAATCGTATTTCTGTTGCGCATCCAATTCCCGATTACTGCATTAGGGTCGGTCGTTTTGAATTTGGCTATATCGGTCAATGAGATATAATCTTCACCCTCCACCCGGATAATGGTTACTTCCGTACTTTTTACATTTATCTTCGCCATATAATTCTAAGAATTGATTTTCGCAAAGGTATTACTTTTTATGAAATGATACCGGTTGCCCGACTGTTGTATGCGGTTATTTATTACTTTTGTGCCGTTTTGTAGAACATGTCAATATGGAACGTAAACGCTATCTTTCTTCCCGTGCTTTGTTGCTGAGCGGTGTGGCCGGGTATTCTTTGATTTTGGTCGGCGCTTTCTTGCAGGCGTTCAGTTATGTCCTGTTTCTTGCGCCTTATAAGATTGTGCCGGGGGGGATATATGGGATCTCTATTGTGCTGCATCATGTGACGAAGGGGGTGGTTCCGTTTTTTCCCGACGGGTTACCGATGGGGTTGACGGCGCTATGCTTTAATATACCACTGATGATACTGGCGATGAAGAGGATCGGGTTGGCGTCGGGGCGGCGGACGGTGGTTACTTTTTTGCTGATATCGGTGTTTACCGATACGCTTTCCTACCTTTTGGGCGATACTCCTTTGGTGGAGAACGACCGCTTTATCGCCTGTTTCTATGGAGGGGCGATACTGGGGCTGGGCGTTACGTGCGTTTTCCGGGCGCAGAGTACAAGTGCGGGGACGGATGTGCTGGCGCGTGTGCTGGCCAATAATACGAATCTGAAAGTGAGCAATATGATTATCCTGCTCGATTCGGTGATTGTCTTGTTGGGACTGCTTGTCTTTCAGGATTGGGCGGTGCCCCTGTATTCGTGGTTTACGATCTTTGTCTATGGCAAAATAGTCGAGATGTTCCAGACCGAGAACCCCAACAGGGCGGTCTTCATCGTATCCGGGAAGACGAACGAGATCAAGGAGTTGATTGTCGACAGGATGGGGATGCGCGGCACCTTCCTGCACGGACGGGGCATGTACGAGGGGAAAGAGAAAGAGATTATTTTTACCATTTCGGAGCGTAAAGACCTACCCCGCCTGAAAGATGAAGTGCAACGGATTGATCCCCAAGCGTTCGTTTCGACGATGCATGCCAGCAAAGGTTCTCCCCCTCCGGGTATATAATCCCGTAGTGATCCTACATGTCATCCATCGAAAGTGTTTTATAGTCGATCCGGTAATCGTTCAGTTCTCCGGTTGCTTTCAGGAAGTGAACCCCCTTTTCTCGTAGCTTTTCCGGGTTTATGTTGGCGGGATTCCGCTTGATTTCAATGATATCAGCCGTTTTGTCCAATTCGTTGACGGCGATCATGTCAATTTCATTCTCCCCTTTCCTGTCCCAATAACCGCCGATACGGGTGAAGCGTCTCTGTTCGATATATTGAACCCTGAAATAACGCTCCAGGATTTTTCCGCTGAATGTCGGGTAGTCGCGGGCGATAAGCTCTTTCAGTTGTTTGTATCCGCCAACCTCCACCATATAGCTGTACTTGTAGATGAACCGGAACCAGAACGTAAGGAACACATCTTCCAACGTATAGCGTACATTTTTAGTCTCCACCTTTGCGAAAACAGGAATAACTTTAGATACCAGCCCATAATCATGCTCCAGCTTCGTCAGATAACCGCCAATTTCGCGATTGACAACCGCCTCTATCTTTGCTCTTGTATTTTCACCTCTTGCGATAGCCGAAAGGATCGTGAAGTAGTTGGCATACTCCCTGCCGAACTCTTCGATCAGCATATTTTTTCCTTCGGGGAGAAATGCCGAGTCCTCTTTGATGATATAATTCAGCATCGCTTCCGGCGTATATGAACCGGAATCCATCAGCAACTGGACATATTTCGCCACCCCTCCGGTGAAAGCATACAGCGCCAACAGGTCTTCCGAAGTATAGCCGGGATGATGGGCGGCAAGAATCTCTTTTAGCACAGACGTTTCAAACGGCTTTACCCTTAGCAAAGCTGTCGCACGTCCGAACAGCGGTTCTTTGGCATTTTGGAATATCTTATGCATCAACGAATGGACGGAACCGCTCAACAATAGATTCATTTTGCTCTGCCCGCTATTCACATCCCAATAATGCTGCATCTCGCTATAAACAGACGGCGCAATGGTATAAAATTCCTGAAATTCGTCGATAATCAGATTGAAAGCCTGCCTCTTTGAAAGCTCCATCAGGAAGTTGAAAAGCTCGCCAAAGCGATTCACTTCGCCTAAAACGGGAATACCCAATTTGTTTTTTATCTCCTGCGCAAAGTCCTGGCATAAAAAACTCTCGGCTTTCCGTGCAACGAAGAAATAAAGCGTAGGCTGCCCCTCCGTAGCTTTTAGCAGCAGTTGGGTTTTACCGATACGCCTGCGCCCTGTTACAACCGTCATCTGCGCATGCCCTAACGATTGCTTTTGTACGTTCAGCAGCGTCTCCCTCTCTTTTTCCCTGTTATAAAAATCCATTGTGAAAGCGTTTTACTCGTAAATTGCGCCATTCCGAAACGCACAGTTCCGAAATGGTGGTTTCTATTTTGCAAATATAAAGGATTAATTTGCATCGTAACGTAACTTGCGTTATTTTTGTGGCATTTTACAATTGAACAGAATTGTTTTATTTACTAAATCGTATCAAATGCCCAACATCTCACAACGGGGAGTCGATATGCCGGCTTCTCCTATCCGTAAACTTGTTCCGCTGGCCAACGAGGCGAAAGCAAAAGGTATTAAAGTGTACCACCTCAATATCGGTCAGCCCGATCTGCCTACTCCGGCAGTCGCGATGGAGGCATTGAAGCATGTGGAGCGTAAGGTGCTGGAGTATTCGCCGAGCGAAGGGATACTCAGTTTCCGGCAGAAGTTGGTCACCTACTACGGTAAGTTCAATATCCATGTCGGGGTGGAGGATATTATTGTGACGACCGGCGGGTCGGAAGCCGTCTTCTTCTCGTTTATGGCCTGCCTCGATCCGGGCGACGAGATTATCGTTCCCGAACCGGCTTATGCCAATTATATGGCCTTTGCCATCTCCAGCGGGGCGGTGATCAAAACGATCCCCTCTTCGATCAATGACGGCTTTGCCCTGCCCTCTTTTGAAAAGTTTGAAGCGCTGATTACGCCGCGTACCAAAGCCGTCCTGATCTGTAACCCGAACAATCCCACCGGCTACCTCTATACGCAAAAGGAGATGGATCAGATACGGGATTTTGTGAAGAAGTACGACCTGTTCCTTTTCTCGGACGA
>JAISQD010000051.1 GCA_031274415.1 Tannerellaceae bacterium
AAAGGTCGGGAGTGATTCTCACACGGGACGGGAGCAATTTTTTTTTGGACGGGAGTAATTTTTTTGATCCTGTGTTTAGGTTCAGCTACCCAGTTAGTGCGTCGGAACGGGTTAGTTAGTCCGTCGCCACGGGTTAGTTAGTCCGTCATCACGGGCTAGTTAGGTAGTTCCGAAGGCATGGGCATACTCCATCTGGGAGGAGGATACCCACCATCCCCGTAACCCCGAATGGGGTTGCCCCTCCTTACAGGGAGCAAGCTCATCATTTGAATGTAAATTCAACCAGGCATGGGTTTTCATCTTGGAGTTCTTCTGTGTTTGATGAGAATAGTTTCTCGATCTCCTGATAATTTGGATGCTCACTGAACGCTTTATGTTCTTCTAAACCCATTTGTATATCTTTGGGAAAAGCGTATGTGATAAAACAATCTTTGCTTTCCGCCAAAGAAGCATATCCCATAAAAAACGGCGAAGTAAACGTGATATCGTTTATATCATTGGAAGATATGACATGCTCAATACGCTTCCCTTTTATATCCAATACCTGTACGTTGAAGCCATCCTGCATAGACCCACACCCAAACAAAAGATGCGTATTGCATCCTGAAATGCCGTCAATGCATTTTACATGGGAAAGGTTTTCTAAATAATTTCCCCCATACGTCTTCATATAAGATTCTTCTTCCGTAGCAGTTAGGATATCATCACACACTAATTCTGCAGAATCAAATTCTTGTGTAGTAAAGTCATAAAATGTGCAATCTTTGGAACGACCCGATTGAGTCATTACTTTAGAATCTCCATAAGTGACAAATGCAATATTTCTGCCTAATTGTGCAGATGGCCTGTTTTTATACTCCCCTTTAATCACCTTTCCCGATGCATCAATTTCATATATCATATATTCCTCGCCGGAAGTATATAATAATATGCTGTCATCATTTATAATCTTCATATTGAATGGCATAAAAGGTAACGGTATGTTTTTCATATAGACCCCCTCCTTATCATAGATAATCAATTCATTCGCATTTAATATGGCAATATGATCATTTTCAAAAACATCATAATCACAAAGCTGTACATATTCTCCAGGACCATTCCCTATTTTTGAGATTTTACTGACCAGAGATCCGTTCTTGTCAAATATCAACAACTCTTTCCTGTCTGTTGAAATATAGTACTTGTCATGATGTTTTTTTATTTTTCCGATATGATTCCCAATAAGGGACTGTTCGGTCGTTTCCAACCGGATCAAACGGAAACTCTTCAGCATATCCGATATGCGTTGCGGTTTATCCGCTTCCGGTTTTAAGCAAGCCATTGCTTTATCTGCATATCTTTCACCACTACAGCCGAGCGTAATCATCATGATCACCATCATAAAAATCTTCTTATCCATAATACCAATTAAAATTTCCGTAAAGATACTACCTTTTTCACTAATTCTTCTTGATTCTTGAAGAATCTCGAAGTTTCAAGAAGTATCTTAACTGAAACTTTCACTGAAGATACGTAAATATAAATGAATAAATGGTACTTTTGTAGTTCAAAAAAAAAGAATGAAGAATGAACAAGCTAGTACTATTTTTAGGTGTGATCACGGTGTTTTCCTGCACGCGGAAGACTGATGATCAATCGCTTTCCTTTTATGTGGATCCCTTTATCGGGGCGAGTACGAATACGCAAGATGCCGGCGCATTCCATGGGATGGGGAAAACATTTCCGGGTGCTGCCTCTCCCTTCGGGATGGTACAACTCAGTCCCAATACCATCACCGGCGGCGACAATGGGCCGGGATACAGCTACGAACATACCACCATCGAGGGGTTTGCCTTTACGCAAATGAGCGGTATCGGCTGGTATGGGGATTTGGGGAATTTCCTGGTGATGCCGACGACGGGCGAACTCAAAGTCGTTGCCGGAAAAGCGGACAGGCCGGAAGAGGGCTACCGTTCGCGCTATGACAAAGCGACAGAGACGGCAAAAGCCGGTTATTATGCTGCCGACCTGACCGACTACGGGATCAAGGCCGAAGCGACCGTTTCGCCACATGCCGGCTTCCTCCGGTTTACCTATCCCGAAAACACCCTCTCGCGCATACAGATTGATTTAGCCCGCCGCGTGGCCGGCGCATCGGCCTGGCAAACCGTCAGGGTCGTTGACGACCACACCATTACGGGACGCATGGAGTGTACGCCGAAAGAGGGCGGATGGGGCAACGGAGGCGGAAACGCCCGCTATACCGTCTATTACTACGCCCAATTCTCCAAGCCGCTGAAACGCGCCGGCGTATGGAGCGCCCCTATCCCCGATGGACAAAGCCGGAAGCTGGGCGACGTGGTGAGCGACGCCTATCTGCAAATCGTGGCCAACTCCGAAATCATCCTCGACGTCAAGGAATATGAAGGGAGGCACCTGGGCTTTTTCACCGAGTTTGAGACGGCGAAAGATGAACAGGTACTGCTCAAGGCCGGCATCTCGTTCGTCAGCGAAGAAGGCGCCAAAAAGAATCTGGAAGCGGAAATCGCCGGTTGGGATTTTGAAAAGGTATATGAAAAGAACCGCGCCCTGTGGGATAAGGCGTTGGGGAAGATCACCGTTTCGGGAGGACTGGAGGGGGAAAAGAGTATCTTCTATACCGCCCTGTACCATACGATGATCGACCCGCGTTTCTTCTCCGATGTGGACGGGAAATACTGGGGAGGCGACGGCCGGATCCATACGAGCAGCACGTTTAGTAAACGTACCATCTTCAGTGGGTGGGATGTGTTCCGCAGCCAGATGCCGCTTCAGACGATCATCAACCCGACGCTGGTTAACGACCTGATCAATTCGTTGGTCACGCTGGCTGAAGAGAGCGGAAAGGAGTACCTCGAACGGTGGGAGTTCCTGAACGCCTACAGCGGGTGCATGTTGGGGAATCCTGCCATCTCCGTCATTACCGACGCCTACGCCAAAGGCATCAGGGCGTTTGATATAGAGAAAGCCTACCGGTATGCCGCGAACACGACGGAGCGGTATGGCAACGGCCCGGCGGGCGGTTATGACGGAAGCATATCGGCCACGCTGGAGTACAGCTATTACGAGTGGTGTATGTCGGAATTGGCGCGTATGTTGGGCAAAGAGGAGGACAGGGCGGACTACCTGGCACGCTCGAAAGCCTACCGGCATATCTGGGATGAGGAGATGCATTGGTTCCGCCCGCGCAGTAAAGATGGAGTATTTGACCCCATCCCCCCGAAAGGACGCCTGCAGGACGACTGGGGATGCGCCGAGTCCAACCCTTTCCAGCAAGGATGGTTTGTGCCCCACGACGTAGACGGGCTTGTGGCATTAGTTGGGAGCAGGGAGGCGACGGTGGCCGAATTGGACACGCTGTTTGAAAACACCCCCTCGCACATGCTATGGAACGATTATTACAACCACGCCAACGAACCGGTACACCACATCCCGTTCATGTACAACCGTCTGGGCGAGCCTTGGAAGACACAGAAATGGGTGCGTTTCGTGTGCCGCCACGCCTATAAGGAGGGGGTAAACGGGTTGGTCGGCAACGAAGATGTCGGGCAAATGTCGGCATGGTACGTGCTGGCCGCCTGCGGTATCCATCCGCTTTGTCCGGGCGAAACACGTTTTGAACTGGCCAGCCCGCTGTTCGACCGGGTGGTTTTCAACTTAGACAATGGCCAAACGTTCACTATTTCGACCGTCAACAATACGCCTGAGAACGTCTATATCCAGTCGGCTTCGCTGAATGGAAAAGCGTATGACAAATGCTACATCGACTATGCCGACATCATCCATGGCGGAGAATTGGAACTGGTTTTAGGCAGTGAACCGAACAAATCATGGGGAATATGAAGATCAAGCGTTATGCCGTAGCCTGTCTGACGGGCGTATGGCTGCTGTGCGGCGTATCTGTCGCGGCAGAAGATAATACGGCGGTGGAAAGCGCTGTGGAAAACAGGTGGTCGATACAGCCGGACGGGAGTATTTCGTGGAAAATAGACGGGCGGTTGCCGCACGCGGATCACATCGAGATGAGCGGGTTGAAGGTATCGACCGTCCTGCGCTACGGGGTGGACGGGAACGGGGCGTTTCAGCTGAACCGGAGCATGGTATGGCCGCAGTTGCGCACCATCCCGAACGATACGCACGCCAGCCTGATGCGGCGTTTTGCCTGGCAGATCACGGATATGGTGACGGTCGGCGGGCAGTCGCTACGGGATGAGAAAGTAAAGGAGATCACCCTTGACGGGACGATGACGGTGCGCAGCGAGTTTGAGACGCCTCGCGGCGGACGCCTCGAGTTGACGCGCGTCCTCTTCCCCTCCGTCTCCAAGCCTGCTTTTTGTGAGCGATATGTGTTGCGCAATGTGGGGGAGGAGGCCGTTTCGGTCGAAATCCCCTCCGCCCGTTCGGTCATCGCCACCGATGCGGCAAAAGGGGTAGCGGGCAGTTACCGGTTAGTTTCCACTATCAACGGACAGGCGGCTAAGACACTGAACGCTGGGGAGGAGCTTTCTTTCAGCGTCACCTTTGCCGGCTACCGCGAGGAGGAGGAGGAGATCACATTCGATATCGGTCAGGAATGGCGGGCGCGACGGGAATTGATCGCCTCTCTGTGGGATAACTTAGTGCTCGAAACGCCCGACAAGGTGGTGGACAGGCTCTTCGCTTTCGCCAAAATACGCGCCGCAGAGAGTATCTACGCAACAAAAGGCGGCTTGATGCACGGACCGGGAGGGGAAGCCTATTACGCCGCGATCTGGGCAAACGACCAGGCTGAATATGTCAACCCCTTTTTCCCCTACCTGGGCTACGCGAAAGGGAATGAGTCCGCGCTAAATGCCTATCGCCATTTTGCCCGTTTCATGAACCCCGAATACCGGAAGATACCCAGCTCCATCATTGCCGAAGGGCTGGATGTATGGCAGGGTGCGGGCGACCGTGGAGACGCCGCCATGATCGCCTACGGCGCCGCCCGTTATGCGCTCTCAAGGGAAGACCGGGGCGAAGCGGAAGAACTCTGGCCGTTGATCGAATGGTGCCTGGAATATTGCCGGCGGCAGCTCAACGAGGCGGGCGTAGTCGCTTCCGATACGGACGAACTGGAGGAGCGTTTTCCGTCGGGAACAGCCAACCTCTGCACCTCTTCCCTCTACTACGACGCCCTCCTGTCGGCAACCTATCTCGGTAAAAGCCTGCATAAACCGACAGCCCCCTACACCGCCGAGGCCAAACGCCTGCGCGTCGCCATAGACCGCTACTTCGGCGGAGAGGTAGAGGGCTTCAACACCTATAAATATTACAAGGAAAACGATGTCTTGCGCTCATGGATCTGCATCCCGCTGACCGTAGGATTATACGAACGGAAAGAAGAAACCATAAAAGCCCTTTTCTCCCCCCGTTTATGGACAAAAGACGGACTGCTGACCCAGGCGGGAAGCGAAACATTCTGGGATCGCTCCACGCTGTATGCCTTAAGGGGTGTCTATGCGTGCGGCGAAACGGAAAAGGCGACGGACTACCTGTCGTTCTATTCCAACCAACGCCTGCTCGGTGAACATGTCCCCTACCCCATCGAAGCATGGCCGGAGGGAAGCCAGCGCCATCTCTCGGCAGAAAGCGGCCTCTATTGCCGGATCATCACAGAAGGACTATTCGGCATCCGCCCCACCGGACTGCACACGTTCAAGATGACCCCCCGCCTACCGGCAGCATGGAACACCATGGCGCTACGCAACATACAAGCTTTCGGCAAACCGTTCGACATCGTCGTCACCCGAGCCGGCAAACAAATCCGCACCGACATCTACACCGCCGGCCAACTCATCAAATCCTACACGACAAATGAGGGGAAAGAAATAAAGGTCACCCAATGACGGGATACGTCTATTCACTATTATAAATATTATCTATTGATTGATAGATGAACAAAAGCATTTTTCGTTTGTTATAATAAAAGAACACATTAATTTTTTTGCTATGTTTACAGTGTTATTCAGTATTATTCTGGTTTTCACGAATAATCAATTTACAAATAAAACAGAGAATATCATGCAATTCGAATTGATCAAACTACCGTATGCTCCCGAAGGTTTGGAGCCGGTAATCAGTAAACAAACAATTGAGTTCCATCATGGGAAACATCTTCAGACGTATGTCAATAATTTGAACAACCTTGTGGTGGGGACGCCTTTTGAGCAGGCTGCCCTTGAAACGATTGTAAAGGAAGCGGAAGGCGCCCTTTTCAATAATGCCGGGCAGATATTGAATCACAACTTGTATTTTACCCAGTTCTCTCCCAAGGGGGGAGGCCATCCTACGGGTAAGCTGGCGGCAGCTATTGATGCGGAATGGGGCTCTTTTGAGCAGTTCCGGGCAGCATTTGAAGCGGCGGGCGCAGGCCTGTTCGGTTCGGGATGGGTCTGGCTGGCAAAAGACAGCGAAGGAAAGCTATCCATTACGAAAGAGAGCAACGCCGGCAATCCCGTGACAAAAGGGTTGACGCCGCTTCTTGGCTTCGATGTGTGGGAACACGCCTATTACTTGGATTATCAAAACAGGAGGGCAGACCACCTGAAAGAGCTGTGGAAGATTGTCGATTGGGAAGCGGTCGGCAAACGATATTGATTGGTCGCTCACATGTAACACAAAGGCTGTCCGGGAATCCCCCAGACAGCCTTTTTTACATAAATTAAATCAAGCATATCAAGAGATTCACTCTCTGCGGTATCGTCCACGTTCGATTTTACCGATAATGACCTGTTCGTCCTTGAGCAGGTTATAGATGGGACACACCGCTTCAACGGCATCACGCAGTTCGACTATTTTTTCATACGGCACAGGCGATTTGACATGTACGGTATAGGAAATATTGTGCGGAAAACGCGGGACATCTTCAAATCCCGGACGTCCGGCACGGTAATCAATGGTTCCTTTGACACTGACGGCCAATGTATCCAGCGGAATCTCCCGCGCGGCCGCCTGGATGAGGGTGATGTGCGTAATGCAGCTCGTGAGGACGCCCAACTGGTGTTCTTGCGCACTCGGCCCGAGGTCGTTTCCGGCAAGGTAGGCCGGGTTGTCGTGCAGGATTTCAAACTCACGGATATGGATACGGCGCACGCCGGTCGCTCCCTCCACTTTGATATGGGCGGTGATGCGGGGTTCGGAAGGCGACGGGTTTTCGGAAGGGTTAGCCGCTGCCGCCTTGCTCCTTTCCTGTATGTGGAGATAGGCATTGCGTTTGTATTTGAGGTACTCGCGCAGTCCCGGCTGATAACCGGCGGGGATCGCCAATTCCTTCGGCGTCTGTGTATAGTCAATATCGCCCGTGACGACCTGGGCTTTGCTGACTAAGTTAAACAGCGGGGACTTTTCCTCCACCTCCTTGCGCAACGCTTCCAACTCTTCGTCGGTCGCCGGCGACACGATATAGGCCGTATAGATCAGGTTGCGGGGATACCAGACGCGGCCTGTGCTCGTGGTGTCGGGCTGTTGGGAGCGTCCGCTACCGATCGTGACTTCCAGCGAATCCAGCGGTATTCCACGGAGCGCCGCATAGTTGAGGTACGTGTCGGCGATATCGCTGGCCAGCACAGCTTGCGCCGATTCGGGAGAGCTGGGGCCGATGTTGTAACCGGCAAAGTCGGGGCCGCTGTCGCTTTCGATCTGGAAACCGCGAATCCGTATGCGGCGGATGCCGGCACGTTGTTCGGCGGTGGTACGCGCTTCGAGGACAAGCGGTTTGAGCTCTCCGGCAGGCAGGTTCTGCAACTGAAGGAGCGACGCTTTGCGGTTGATCAGGTGATCCCGGAGCGTCGGCCCGCTTGCTGTCAGATCGTGGTGGTCATCAGCAAAGAGAGAGATTCGCGGGTCGACGTCGGGATGGACTGTCCGGCCTGTCTTGGACGTACAGGAACTTACGACGAACATAGCAAGGGAAACGCAAAAAACAAGAAGTACACGCCAATAGAATGTACGGCCGTCCAGCCTTTTCCTGTCTGATAATAAATGATTGTATTTCATATTCTGCATATTATTAGTTATTCACTATTAGTTATTAGTTATTCAAATCCTGCATACGGATTAGCCCCTGTTTTGGCCACGTCGTATCCGTCGTATCCAAAGTTTTGCCAGAGTCCTTCGGGGTTGATGTCGCGCTGTGACTTGGGGATGGGGAAGCGGTAGTAATGATCTTTTACATTCTGTTTCTCGTAGCTTTCGCTGATATACCCTTGCGCTACGGCATTCTTCAATGTTTTGACGAAAATACGCCAGCGCACAAGGTCTGTCCAACGGTTTTGTTCGTAGGTGAGTTCAAAGACGCGCTCCTGCTGTATACGCTCTTTGAATCCTGCATAGTTCAATCCTGCGGGGAGATCGTCGGGCGAGGCGGCGTTCAGGGGATGGCGGAACGCGCGGCGGCGTACCTGGTTGATCGCTTCGTAGGCTTCGGCCGTTGGGCCGTCGTTCAGCTCGTTGAGCGCTTCAGCTTTGAGCAGCAAGACTTCGGCATAGCGGATAATCGAACGGTTGATATTGCGGGCGGTTGACGATGCTATAACGTCGGTGGTATCAATATATTTCCGGTATCTCGTGCGGGTAAAAACAAAGATTTCCTCTGTCGCGGGGTTGTACAACTCTTTCACATAGGTACCTTTTTTGCGCTGGTCGCGGTCGTCGAAATCGTTATACCACTTGTCGCTCGTGGGATAGACGTGCGGCAATATCGAGTTGGAGAACCCGCTATAGAATGAGCAGTGGGTGAGGTGGTTTCCGCCATCTCCCGCTGCGACTTGTCCTCCGATATGCTGGGTGGCGAAGATACTTTCCTTGCCGTTGCGGTTGCTGTTCGACCAGTTATCGAGGAAATTCTCTTCGAGGCTGTATCCGGTGACAAGGTTAGCATAATTGACCGATTCGCGGTAGCGGTCTTTCTGAATGGTTGATCCGCTTTTTTCCGATGTCTGTCCCCACACCAGATAGACTTTCGACAGGTAGGCGTAGGCGGCTCCCTGGGTGGCGCGTCCGCGGTCGGCAGCGGCCTGTTCGCCGACTGTGGGCAATGCCTGCACAGCGTCCTGGAGGTCTTGAATGATCTGTGTGTAGACGTCGTCGACGGCGGCGCGGGTGGTATTCGCGCCATCTATGTTATGCAGTACCAACGGCACTTCGCCCCAGAACTGGACGGCATAGAAATAGTAGTAGGCGCGGAGGAATTTGGCTTCGCCGACAAGCCTTGTTTTCAGGCTGGGCGAGATGGTTTCGGAAACGCCGATTTTGTCGACGGCGTCGTTGGCGCGGGTGATGCCGTTGTATAGCGCAGTCCATACGCTGTTGACATAACTGTTGCTCGGTTCCCACTGCATGACGCTCAACAGGTTACCGCCGCTGTTGTAGCTTTCCCCGTTCGCTTCGAGTTCGGACGTCAGGTCGACGAAATACCCTAAAGCCGTACTGATCCCCACGTTCGGTTGGTAGATGGCATTGACCAATGTAATGCCGTCTTCGTCGGTAGCGGGGAAATTACTGCCGCCAAGATTTGACAGAGGGACAAGATCAAGATCGCTGCACGAAAAGAGGGCGAGCGACAATGTAATGAAGACTAAATATATATTTTTCATTGCTATAATTATTTTGTTGTCATTATTTAATTGAATATATCATATCGTTGAGCAATGCTCAATAAGACAAATTGATACCGAGCGAATACGACTTCGACAGGGGATAAGCGGTAGAACCGCCGCCCGTTTCGGGATCGTAGCCGGTAAACTTCGTTATCGTAAACAGGTTCTGCGCCGAGGCGAAGAGGCTGAACCTGGCCGACGGCGCCGAGGCGATCTTCACCGGCAGGATATAATTCAGCGTAACGTTTTTCAGGCGGAGGAATGCGCCATCCTCCAGGAAACGGCTCGTGTTGTAGGCGGCGCTGACGTTCGTCGCTTTGGGAATCTTCGTCGACGGATTTGTTTCCGTCCAACGATCGGTGAGTACGGCCAGCCCGTTGTAGCTTTTGTTGGGCTGTTCGAGCGATTGACGCAACGTATTGTATATTTTGTTGCCGCTTACGCCCTGGAATGCAGCGAATAGACTGAGCGATTTGTAGCTGAGGGTGGTGGAAAAACCGTACGTGAAGTCGGGCGTACTTTTACCCAAAAAGACACGGTCGTTGGTATTGTCGACTACTTTGTTATTGTCGTCCACATTCTTTTGGTCGACAAACTTCTCGTCGCCCGGCTCAACGGTCGCTTTCCACGACGGGCCTACGATCTTCGAGAGGTCGTCGCCTTTCTGCACGATTCCGGCATATTCGATCAGGTAATTGACGCTCAGCGGCTGTCCGGGAAAGTATTGATTGCCGATGTTCGCCTGTCCTCCGAGGTCAATCACCTTGTTGATATTTTCCGCTATATTGGCCGACACCGACCAGTTCAAATCCTTGCCCTCGATAACGATACCGCGCACCTCCAGCTCGACGCCCTTGTTGCTGACGCTTCCCACGTTGAGCAGCCTGGAAGAGAAACCGGTAGATATTTCGACAGGTAGATTGAGCAACAGGTCGGATGTTTTCTTGTAATAGGCGTCAGCGGTGAAGTTCAGCCTTGATTTGAAGAGGCTAAGATCGAATCCGACGTTATAGGCGACGGTCTGTTCCCATTTCAAATCGGGATTTTCAAGGTTGTTGCGGATGTAACCGACGACTAATTCGTTATTGAACGAATAATTGTTCGTCGTGCCGTATGTCGCTTCATATTGATAGTTCCCAATCTCCTGGTTACCGACCGTACCGATGCTTGCACGCAGTTTCAAATCGCTGATGGTTTTGTTGCCCCGGAGAAAAGCCTCTTCGTTCACGTTCCACGAAAGCCCGACGGAGGGGAAATAGCCCCATTTATGGTTGGCCGCAAAGCGCGACGAGCCGTCGGCGCGGAATGTCGCCGTGAGGTTGTACCGGTTTTTGAACGTATAGTTAACCCTCCCGATGACGGAGTTCAGCACGGCTTCGGATGCGCTGGAAGTGGGGGCTTGACGTACCGCGCCGCTTTGGAGGCTGTGGTAAAGCAGCTGTTCGTTCGCAAAATTGCTCGCCGCCGCAGCAGATGATTCCACTGCTGTCGTCTGCGTGGTGTAGCCCGCCAGCACGTCGATGTAATGGTCTTTATGTAATTGCTTGACATAATTGAGCGTGTACTCGTATTGCCAAATATCGGTGCGGCGATTTCCTACGATGGCATATCCATCAGAGAAAAGACCTCCTGTGGTATAGTAGGGTGCATAGTAATTCTGCGTCGTGTTGGTGATATTTGTTCCGGCATTGAGTTTAAAGACCAGTCCGGGGATAATGGTATACCGCACGTTGAAATTGCCCAGCAGTGAGTTGCTGAGGTTTTGCGCCGTGGTATTGTAGAGATCGGAAAGGGCGTTGACTGTCCTGTCGCCTCTGCGCAGGTCGCTCGAATCGTAGATATTGCTGTAAGCGAAAGCACCGTTCGCATCGTAGATCGGATTCAGCGGCGACGTGCGGATGATCTGGTCAAACGGGCTGTTGAATACGCCGGCATAAGACGGATAGCTATTCAACCCGTTCTGATTCAGTTTACTTGCGTTGATGGTCACGCCCACCGACAGGTTCTTAAACACCTCGCGGTCGAGATTCAACCGGCCGGTATAGCGTTTGAAGTTTGTATTTTGCAGGATCCCGTCCTGGTTGGTATAGTTGCCGGAAATGAGGTAGCGCGTCTTGTCGTCGCCTCCGCTGAACGAGATCTGATGGTTCTGATTCGCTGCCGTGCGCAGGGCAGCATCCTGCCAGTCGTAGCCTTGCAGCGCAGCAATCTGCGCATCGCTGTAACCGGCTAAAGGCCCTTCGGGGTTGATCTCCTTATTGAGGGCACCCCATTCGCTACCGCTGAGGAGGTCTAACTTGCTGGTCGCCTGTTGCCATCCGATGGTGTATTGGTACTCGACTTTCCCGCGGCCGCGCTGTCCGCTTTTGGTGGTGATGATGATGACGCCGTTTGAGCCGCGGGAGCCGTAGATAGCGGTGGCCGATACGTCTTTCAGGACTTCGATCGACTCGATGTCGTTCGGGTTGATCGAGGCTAAGGGGTTGAGGTTGGCCGATACCTGGCTTACGCCGGTGCTGGTCGAACTGTTGCCGTAAAGGATGACACCGTCGACGACGAACAGCGGCTCATTGCCGGCGTTGATCGAGTTGCCGCCGCGGATACGGACGCTGAACGTCGAACCGGGCTGTCCGCCCTGCGTCACGTTCAACCCCGCCACAGAGCCGCCCAACAGGTTATCGACCGACACCACAGGCTGCGACAGCGCCGCTTTCGGAACGGTGGTGATCGCTCCCGTCAGCTCTTTACGCTTTTGCGAACCGTAACCGACGACCACCACTTCGTTCAGGTAGTTGATATCCTCGCGAAGCGCGACAACAATCGGTTCGGAATATTCGTAGATGTCCAGCTCGACCGCTTTATATCCCAGGAACTGTACGGAAATGGTCACGGGAAGAGAACGCACGTTAATCGTAAAACGCCCGTCTATATCCGACGCCGTTCCCGTCCGCTCTTTGACAAGCGAAATACTTGCCCCTGTGACTGGCTCTCCTGTCCTCTCATCCACAACACGGCCATCTATTCGCGTGTTACCCTGCTGCTGGGCAAGAACAGGAAGCGAAAAAGCCAGAACAAGCAACACGGCACACGTTTTATTCAAAAACAGATGCGTTACATCAAAAAAATTCAATACTTTTACCATAATCTTAATTGTTTAGGATTAGAGTGTTCCCGAAAGTCTCCTCGAAATAGTCCGACGGAACACTTTTTTTGTTATTATTACATGTTATTTTTCACTTTAGATAGGTATCAAACCAGCCGGTGATCTCCTCCAAACGTTTGATGCGGTTCGCCGGTTTTCCCGAGCGCGACAGTTCGTGGTTCTCATTTTTGAAGACGACGATGCGCGACGGCACGTTGAAATACTGGAGCGCATAATACATCTGTATCCCCTCGACAAGCCAACAACGGTAATCCTCTTCGCTATGGATAAAAAGCGTCGGCGTTTTGACCCGGTCGGCATATTTCAGTGGCGAACCGTCCCAGAGCTTCGCGCCGTCTTTCCAGATATCCGTCCCCCAGTAATTGTAGGTAAAGGTGTAGCCGATATCGCTGGTATTACTGAATGTCAGCCACGAAGAGATGCCGCGCTGCGAGACGGCGGCTTTGAAACGGTCGGTATGCCCGATGATCCAGTTGGTCATGATGCCGCCGTAGGAACCGCCCGTCACCCCTACCCTCTCGCGGTCGATGAAGTCAACCTGCTCTAAGGCGGCGTCGGTAAAGGCCATGAGGTCGCTGTAATCCGCTGCGCCGACCTTTCCCCGTATATCGGCAAATTCCGATCCTCTCCCGTCGCTGCCCCGCGGATTGGTAAACAGCACGGCATAGCCCTGATTTGCCCAGTATTGCATTTCGTGGAAGAAAACCGTTCCGTAGGCCGACTTCGGGCCGCCGTGGATATCCAGTATCGCGGGGTATCTCTTTCCCTTTTCCCGTCCGGCGGGAGGCAGCACGTAGCCGTTCAGCCGCTGTCCTTCTTCGTTGGTGAAGGTGATTTCGACGGGTTCTACAATCAGGTGTTCGTCAAACAGCGGTTTATTGATGGCGGTCAACGGATTGGCATTCCCTTGGCGGTCGATAAAATAGATCTCGCTTCCCTGCTGTCCGTCAAGCGCCACGGCAAGGAAACCATCCTTGTAGGGAAGGTATTCCTGCACCGTAACGCGACCTTTGGAGAGAAAGGTAACTTTGGCGTCCTTATAAGCAATATGAATCAATGGGGCATAGTCTACGGCAGTCGTCACGAAACGAATGCCTTTTTCGTCGAACGAGATCTTCTGTCGTCCGCCGCCGCCCACGTCAGAGCCGATGCTGCTACCCACACCGTAGGGCGAACCGCTATATAGTTCGGTCAGTTTTCCCGTGCGGATATTCAGGCGGTAAATCGCTGAGTTCTCAATCCTGTCATGCTCGAGGCTCCGGTTGATCGTGAGGACGATCTCGTCGTTGTTGAGGAACTGTATCCCGCCGTAGGAAGCGCGTTCGAAAAGCGGCCACTCCTTCTTTTCCAGCGTCTCGACATCGAGCGTAACCAAGTGATTTCCTTCGGGCGCTTTGCCGTAATAGGCGTTGCGGCGGGTATAGGCGAGCGTTTTTTTGTCGGGACTTAGTTCCGGCTGCGATGCGGATTCCAACGTATCGGACAGCAACGTCCTCTCGCCCTTGTCGTAATAATAGAGGTGTGTGCGCAAGCCGCTGACGTCGCCCCGGCCGTTCGACCAGAAAGGCAGTTCGTCGAAGATGCGGTATATGTTGTTGTCGTCCCTCTTTTTGCGGGCTTCCTGACGGTTTCCGCCGTTTTCGCGAAGCAGGCGTTCAAACTGGTGATCGTAAGAGGCGGTATAAAAGAACCTCTCCCTGTCGATCCATTCGATCTGTCCGGCCTGGAAAGGCAAACGCACCCATTCATCCGCCTCCCCATAACCGGCGCTCAGCTTCTGGAAAACCGTCAGCTCCTCACCTTTTCGCGTCTTTTCACGATCTTTCTCATCACGGATACCGCGGAAAATAATACCGCCGTCCTGAAAAGAATAGTCGGACACATGTCATGCCAACCTCACGGGCTTACCGTCGATCAGTTGGTACAAATCCGGAGGCGTATAGCTGTTCCCCTCCTTATCCGCCTGACTTAATGTAAAGAAGATATCTCCATTGTGTTCTTTCAGATTTGATATCCGCTTCACTTTCGTGAAAAAATCAATCCCCACCGGCTTTTTCTCACCGGCGCCGCTCTCTCCTTCCGCCTGTAATCCGGCAAAGAGAGAAAACAAAAACAAAAAAACAAGTCCACTTCTCTTCATCATAATGCTATACTATTTTTATTTGTTACGTTACCTAAACATCAGGGACTACGTATCTTTTCCCGGAAAGGTCGTTATCCAGTTCTTATTCGACAGTTGTCGAACAGCTGTTTGACAGCTGTCGAACAGCTATCCGACAGCTGTCAAACAGCTGTTCGACAGCTGTCAAATAATGATTTTCTACCGGCTTTTGTTTTTTTTCGTCCCTATGTAGTGGAGATTGGCTAATGAAGTAGCTCATGTAGCTACCTATGTACACCTGGATTGCTTCACTACGCAAAGCGGGGTAAACGATTGGCTGGTTCGGATTTCCGCCCGTGGGCAGGTTGTTGATGTCGAATTTGGTTTTCGCCCATCGGGGGAAATCCATTACCAAGCCTAAACAACTCTCTTTACCTCAAATCAAATACTAAAAATTATGGACAATCAAAAGTATCTTCCTATGCCGCCTCCCGCTTTGTCGCCAAAGAGGACGGCATTGATGAATGTGCGTTCCGTCGCGTCCCAAATACCCCTGAACAATGGATTTTCACCAAACAGGACAATATTTCCCGCGCCGTAGCTGTTGACCTGGATGGAGGCGGCCTCTTTAAACCGTGCAAGAGCCGTTTCGTCGATATAACCGTTCAACAGCGGTTTCTCCGTATAACGGGAGACCGGGTTTCCTGTCGCCTGCAACGAAGGAACGCTTTCGCGGATGACCGGAAGTAGCTCGCTGGTCAAACCAAACGCAATGGGGTGATCCAGCCTGATCTTCGTTTCAAAGACAGAGGTCGGGACTCTTCCTCCCCTGTCCCGTTGTGCGAATGGGTTGGCAATGGCTTCGTCCACCCTCGCACTATCCCTCCCCGCACGTCCGGCCGAAGGGGTTTCGATCAGCCGGCTGACCGCCCATTGCGAGGCCAAGCCTGTCGTGATCAACGTATTGCCGCGGCGGATCCATTCCCTGAGCGATTGAAGGGCGGAAGCGTCGAGGGAGGCATATGCCCCGTTGGTGAGGACGATACGGTTGAAATCCGACAGCGGAATCCGGCTGAAATTGGCGGACTCGACCCTGACGACCGGATAACGGAGCTTGATATCGAACAGGTGCCACACTTCGCCGACCTCCGTCGAAGAGGTGCCGGCGCCACTGATGACCAACACAGACGGACGGTTGACGGTACGAAACGCGCTGCTTCCCAGGTCGACCCCTTTCGCGCTATAACCCGTAGCTACCGGCGTAATCTCTATCTCTTCTTTCGCTCCCAGCTCTTTCAGCAGCGCATACAGCTCGGCGGAAGGGATGGACTGGAGGCTGACGGGAATCAGCAGCGTACCGGCGGGGAAATCGCGGACGCCCTCGCCCGTATCCAAAGAAAAGGACTTGAAAGCAGCCTTGACCAATACCTCCTTTTCCAACAGGCGGAAAAGGAATTGCTGGCTTTTGGAATCCCTGAAATCAACTAAGTAAGCGTATTTTGATTCGCGGAAAGCCGCCGTTTCTATGGCCTTTACCGCCTCTACCTTGTTGCCGCGTGCCGGATTGGCCAGCTTGGCATAAGACAATCCCGTCGAATAGGCAATCGAAAAGCCGGCGCCATATCCCAGCTTGGCAACGTCGGGGTAGTCCTTTTTGTCGTCAAAGATAATCTGTACCAGGGCGCTGTTCGGTTGGGCAACGGGAATGATATAGGATGTTCCCTTTTTATAGGTCACGCCGCCTACCGTCACATCGTTGGCATTTTCATAGACGTCGAGGCGGTGGGCGAGCAGGAGGCGGAGGAACTTATTGACACGGCCACGGTCGTACTCGTCGCCGACAATGTAGGAGGACTTGTCCGATTTACCGGTGACGGTAAAAAACTCCTTTTGGAGATCGAACAGCTCCTTGCGGTTGCCGTTCGCCGCGTCGATGGTGGCGATGGCGGCAACCAACTGGTTCCGTGCCGTGTGGCCGAGCGTGACGATCCCGTTTTCGGACTGCTGCCGTATGCCGCGCGAAGAGCCTTGCTCGAAGAGGATGCCTACGCCGCCGTTGTAGTCGGGATAGGTAGAGCCGAAGTTCGGGTTTTTATTGTCGTACCCCTCCTTTGTATAATAGAACGAGCCGAT
>JAISQD010000052.1 GCA_031274415.1 Tannerellaceae bacterium
ACAAGTATGTATTATGGCATTAAAAATTAGAAAAGTGAAGCGCAAAGTGTTGGCCGGCAGTTACCAGGGAACGGTCAAAACGTATGGAATCGCCAAGTCGGGCAGTTATTGCGACCTGCCAAAGTTGTGTAAACTGATATCGGCGCGTATCCTGTTTACGCCGGGTAGAGAGTGGTGTTTTAATCGCCTTTGGAGAGACTTGCACCTTTGCAGGGGCGTTGTTTGGAGTCGATTACCGATATAAAATATGGCATCATGACAGATTTAATAAGAATAAGTAGGGATTTTACTTGGGAAGAAATGACCCGGAGCGAGACGGCAAAGAAGCACGGTATCGTGAATGAGCCTGGCAT
Source organism: Tannerellaceae bacterium (assembly GCA_031274415.1). Lineage (GTDB taxonomy): Bacteria > Bacteroidota > Bacteroidia > Bacteroidales > Tannerellaceae > DFXE01. The sequence goes on from JAISQD010000052.1 coordinate 354, forward strand.
AGAAGAGAAAAGGGCGATCGAAGAGTTGGTGAAATGTACGTTGCAGCCGCTACGGACAGCTTACGGACGGCCTATACGCATCAGCAGCGGCTACCGGTGCAAGGCATTGAACAAGCTGGTGGGCGGCTCGCCTACAAGTCAGCATATGAAAGGGAGAGCGGCGGATTGTGTCGCGGGCGACGCCTCGCGCCTGTTGGGGATATTGCTGGCGTACAATCTCCCTTTCGACCAGGCGATCCTGTACCGCAAGCGCAACTTCCTACACGTATCGTTACGGAGCAGTCAGAACCGGAGAAAGGTCGTCATTCAGGATAACTAACACACAGGAGTGGGAAAATGATGAAATTCAGGATCTTTTTATTGTTTTTTTTGCTCTTGGGATGCGGGGTGAAGAAGAGGCAGGAAGAGAGGCGGTACCGGCAGACGGGCGTTATGGAGACGCTCCGGCAGGATAGCCTGATCAGGGAGCGTCTGGCGCGGGAGTGGGCAATCCGGAAGATGGAGGCGCTGCATATCGAATGGATGAAACCGGACAGTACGGGCGGGCAGGCGGTGCGCTCGGCGACATTCGTCCGGTCGGCGGAAGAGGCAGGCGGGGAGGCCTCTTCCGCCCTGCGGGCCGGGACGGTGGAGAAGGCGAAAGGCGAAACGGAAACAGCGGCTTCGTATTCCGGCAAAGTGCAGGTGAAAACCGGACAGGGCATGTCGTTCTGGTGGATAGCGGTTGTTCTCCTGTGTGGGATAGGCGTATATTATAATGGAAAAAAGGCCAACGAATAGATGCGATAATGGAAAAAATGCCTAATTTTATGCCTGAATATGGGAAATACAAACAAGGAATTGATTACATTAGCTCAACGTATCCGCGCTGTTTCACAAAACGGCCTTATCTACTCGTCCAACGACTATGACATCGACCGGTACAGGGAGTTACTGCACATAAGCGATGAGATCACAGCCCTTTCGACCGGACTGGATATCAAAACGATCGAGTCGTTGTATATGCCTCAAAAAGAGTATGTAACACCTAAAGTAGATATCAGGGCGGTCGTTTTTAATGATCAAGACGACATCTTATTGGTCAAAGAAAGGGCGGACGGTTGCTGGTCGCTTCCGGGCGGATGGGCGGATGTTGGGTATTCACCGAAAGAGATCGCCGTAAAAGAGGTCAAAGAGGAGACCGGTCTCGACGTCTCTCCCCTTCGCTTGCTTTCTGTGACGGATATGAGCCGCCATCCTCACCCGCCTATCCCTTTTTATGTCTATAAGTTTTTCATTCTGTGCGAACTAACGGGTGGCGGGTTTACCGATGCATTCGATATTCTGGACAAAGGCTTTTTTGCCTTAGACACCCTTCCTCCCTTGTCATTGGAACGCGTACTGCCCGAGCAAATCCACCGGATGCGCGAATACCGTGATCATCCGGAATATGGTGTGTTGTTGGATTGAAAATAAACCATTCGCTTGGTGTGGGTATAGGAAAGTCCCCGAAGGGAGACGGGAGGTGGAGCCGAAGGCGGCACAAAAAAAAGATGCAGTTAATTATTCACTGCATCTACATTCATTTCATTTAACAACCGGCGAATCCTGGCGTTTATCTGTTGGCTTATCGCCCCTTTACCCAGCGACTGATAGTGTTCAGCCTGGTAACGCAACATCGCTAATACGCGATTACTCTTTTCATCTTTCTTTGTCATCATCTTCTTCTTTTTAACTTTTTCTACTTGTTTGTACGACAAAGGTAGTGTTTTTTGCCGAATAAATGCTGTACAACATATTTATTCGGCATATATTTACGATTATTTAAGAGATAATCCGTTTTAGTCTACTGAAAAGAGGAGCATTTGGCACGATTTACAATCAAATTGCAGCCGCAACCGGATCCCTTTGTGGAGTAAATAAAAGGGTTCTTTAAAGGGTGATGGTACATTTTGTCGTGTCGGACACCAACCCAAGGCGTATCGCAGGCAATGTTTTGTGAACATCAATGGGACATCTTTTTGCGGAGACAGTTCAAAAGCAGGCATGATGCGCGTTACGCCATATGACGCATAAAACATCTCCGCCCGGCTGTTCGACACATTTCCCGAATAGGTCAGCTCCCGCTCAGGATAAGGCATGGACTGCACCGGTTTTGTCCGTTTGGCCTGTTCACCGCGATAACAGGCCTCCCTGTTTTCCAGCAAGCGGCCAACGGCTTTCCGGCGCATCTCCACCAGCAAAGAGGAGGGAGCAAACCGGTTTTCACTCATGGAGACAACGATTTCAGAGGCCTCAAACGGGGTATTCCCCAGTTTCGACAACTGAAGCCGTATATTCTCTTCCTGTCGGCTACGGGCGATCTCCCTGTCGAACGGTTCCGCAATCACGGCGTGGATACCCGTCTCGTCGGTGGCACGGAGTATAAAGCCGGATGGATCATCCATCAACTCCATCCGGACAGCGATTTTCCGCTCTGCCGACGGTTTCGACAACAGTTTTTCAAACGCCTGGTCATAATTCCGGTAGAGCATCATGCCGGGTCGAAGAAGGGGGGGCGTCTCCAGGGGGAATACACGGCGTTGCTCCCCTACCCTGTTGATGCGGAAACCGTCCAGCACACCCCGTGTGTTGAAAAAAACAAGGCCGTCGCCATTCGCCAACGCCTTATCCCCCGAAACGGTCAACGAACGGCCGTCCACCTCATCGACCTTCCCGACCGGTTCGCCCAATGATTTCGGCGTATCGAAAGAGGCGATATCCGGCTCGCGCCCATTCAGGAAATAGGAAGTGAAACCGCGGTTGAAACTTTTTTCAGGGACAGGGCAGAACGTAAAAACGCTTTTCCCATCCGAAGAACGGCGATATTCCGGCCGGCACAGGAAGATGGCATCCAGCTTTTTCCGGTACCAGGCCGTAATATTTTTCACATACGAAACATCCTTCAACCGCCCCTCTATCTTTAAAGAAGAGGCGCCGGCATCCAGCAGCGCTTCCAGGTAGCCGGAGCGGTTCAGGTCTTTCAGGGAGAGAAGATGTTTGTCCGGCACGATTTCCCTGCCGTCGGCATCGACCATCGTATAGGGCAACCGGCAGTACTGGGCGCACTCGCCCCGGTTTGCGCTGCGTCCGCTCAAAGCGGCGCTCAGATAACACTGTCCGCTGTAACTGACGCACAAAGCGCCATGAATAAACACCTCCAAAGGGACGGTGGTTTGTCCGGCAATCTCCCTGATTTCATCCACCGTCAATTCACGCGCCAATACGACACGGGAAAAACCGGCGGATTCGAGGAACTTCACCTTTTCCGGCGTGCGGTTATCCGTCTGCGTACTGGCATGCAAGGGGATGGGCGGTATGTCGAGGCGGGTAATCCCCATATCCTGAATGATCAACGCATCGACCCCTACCTCATACAATTGCCGGATAAGCTCTTCCGCCTCCTTTAATTCGCTTTCTTTGAGGATGGTATTAAGGGCTGCATAAACCCGCACGTTGTAAATATGCGCATAGCGGCACAGTTGGCGGATATCGTCCAGTGAATTGGCGGCAGCGGAACGGGCGCCGAATTTGGGCGCTCCTATATAGACTGCATCCGCGCCATGATTGACGGCTTCGATCCCGCAAGCGAGATCCTTAGCCGGGGAGAGGAGTTCTATCGCTCGGGGTGTGTGGCACATGTGTCAAAGGCTTCCCAGGTATTTGATATCGTCGATGTTGTACGGCGTTTCCTGGTATACATAATAGTTGAGCCAATTGGTAAACAGCAGGTTGGCATGTCCCCGCCAACGCACAACAGGCTCACGGGCAGGATCGTTGTCGCGGTAATAATGCACAGGGACGCTGATCGGCAACCCTTTCGCCGTGTCGCGCACATATTCGTCGTTCAACGTACCGGGCGAATACTCCGAGTGGCCGGTGATATAAATCTCCCGCCCTCCGCGCGACAGCACCATATATACGCCCGACTCTTCACTTTCCGACAAAAGAGTCAGTTCCGGTTTTTTCAGTATATCCTCGCGCCGTATTTCCGTATGGCGGCTGTGCGGCACGTAAAATTCATCATCAAACCCACGAAAGATAGGTAAAAGCGGTTCTCTCATGAAATGACGGAATACGCCGAATTTCTTCTCCGGCAAATCATACTTCGGTATGCCATGAAAATGATACAAACCGGCCTGTGCCGCCCAACAGATATATAAGGTAGAGGTGACATGCGTACACGCCCAGTCGAAAATAGCGGTGATCTCATTCCAGTAATTCACCTCTTCAAACGGCATCTGCTCGACAGGGGCGCCGGTGATAATCAAACCGTCATAGTAGTGCGACTCCATTTCGTCAAAATCCTTATAAAACTCCTGCATATGTTCTACAGGCGTATTTTTAGGCGTATACCCTTTAATCTTCATAAAATCCAGCTCGATCTGCAAGGGTGTATTACTGAGAAGACGAACCAGGTCGGTCTCCGTCGTGATTTTCAATGGCATCAGATTCAGTATAGCCACACGCAAGGGACGTATATCCTGTGTCGATGCACGCAGGGAATCCATAACAAAGATGTGCTCTTTCTTTAGCAAATCTATCGCCGGCAGGTTCTTATGTAAATTTAAAGGCATTTCAATCTATCTATATTATGTTGACACTGCAAAGATATAATTTATTTCTTAGTTGCACGGGAGCAAAAAAAATTCCGGGAGGAGAAATGACAGGTCCGTGCAGGGTCGTCTTCAATCGCTTTAAAACCGGAAGGCCACGTGATAACATGACGAAGGAGGGGGCGTTCCGACATGTTTTAACATTCATATTACCGGTATATCTTGTTTATTCTGTTCATTCTCTTTACCTTTGCTGTCAATACAACTTAAATATGTCAGCAAAAAAGAAGTTACGTATCACTTATCCTTCTTCAGAAAAGGTATATATAGCCGGAGAAATTAACAAGATAAAGGTTGGTATGCGTATGATCATACTTTCGAAGAAGAACAATCCGGTCGTCGTATACGATACAAGCGGCCCGTATTCCGATCCGAAAATACCGACGGACAGCTTAAACGGTATTCCCCGCATACGTGAGACATGGGGAAGGCGTCGCAAGGATATTATGCAGAGTAAGGAGATCAGGGAAGTGCAGCCGACATACACTCCTTGCCGGGCTAAAATCGGGAAGAATATTACGCAAATGTTCTATGCCAAACGCCGGGTTATTACGCCGGAGATGGAATACGTAGCGATCCGGGAAAATCAACAACTGGAGGGATTGGGTTTAAAATCATTCATAACACCCGATTTTGTCCGTAAAGAGATCGCTTCCGGGCAGGCGATCATCCCGGCCAACCTGAATCATCCCGAAATGGAACCGATGATTATTGGGAGAAAGTTCCTTGTCAAGGTCAACAACTGTATCGGACATCCCGCCCTTTCGTCTACGGCCGATGATATGATCGAAAAAGCCATATGGAGTTGTAAATGGGGCGGCGACGTGCTGACTGATATTTCTACCGGAAGTCACCTCCATGAGATACGCGAACGGGTCATCCGCAATTGTCCTGTCCCAACCGGCACGATACCCGCCTATCAGGCATTGGAAAAGGTGGACGGACGGATAGAAGAGCTTAACTGGGCTACCTACCGGGATACGTTGATTGATCAGGCCGAACAAGGTGTCGACTTTTTCGTCATACACGCCGCTTTGCTTAGAAAACATCTGGAGATTACCTTTCCCCGTCTTTCAGGGATTGTATCCAAGGGAGGGTTAATAATGAGCGACTGGATGAAGCGGCATAACGAAGAGAACTTCCTTTATACGCATTTCGATGAGATTTGTGAGATTGCAAAGACGTATGATATTGCGATTTTTCTTGGTAACGGCCTTCATCCGGGTTCTATTTACGACGCGAACGATTCGACACAATATGAGGAATTGCGGGTCATGGGCAAGCTTGTCGAGAAGGCATGGGAGCAATTTGTCCAGGTCATGACGCTCTGTTCCGGGCATATGCCGATGAATAAGATTCATGAATACGTAAAAGAGCAGCGCTATTACTGCAATGGCGCACCGCTCTGTACATTCGGCCCCGTTACGACAGACATATCCTGTGGGTACGACCATATTATTTCGGCCATAGGTGCAGCGCAAACTGCCTGGCATGGAACGTCGATGATCGGCTGCATACCGGTAAAAGAGACCGATGAATCCCCTACGGACGAGGATATCCGAAACAGCGTCGTCTCGTATAAGATCGCAGCCCATGCCGCCGATCTGGCAAAAGGACATCCCGGTTCGCAAGTGCGTGACAATGCGATAAGTAAAGCGCGTTTTGAATCCCGCCGGAAAGATGAATTGAACCTGTCCATTGATCCTGAACGAGCGTCAAAATATTTTAAAGAAACGCTATGAGACATCTATCTTTTATTCTCCCTTTTCTCCTTGTGGGTTCAAGCCATGCACAATTAACATGGCATAACCCTTCGGAAGCATCCTGTCACGCCTTTTACAGCAACGCACCACATATAGCCGTCCGGTATACCGTAAACGAGGCATTCAAGACGCATATAACCGATAGCATCGGGTTGTATCGTATCGACAGCGAGGGGAAATGGGAGAGGTGTAACGGGAACTATTCGTTGGGGGATACCATCCGGTTCGGCTTTCATAGCACAAGGAAAGACACATACCATGACATGGGATTTGAGTACCGGCTTTACCTTCCTCCGCATGGCAGCGTTGAATGGTTGGAGATTGGGATACCCGAAGCGAACGAACTCGCATTTATCCCTTCATCGCCCGAAAAACCCATGATTGTATACGGCGCCTCCTGTCCGGCTATATACTGGGATCAGGTACAACGCTCGCTTGATTACCCGTTGATTAACCTCACGTTCTCAGGAAAGGAGCATGCCGGTAAATATATCCTTGATTTGATGAGTGAAAAGGATGCGCGGCTGTATATTTTTACAGAAGCGGAAGAGTGTGACCACATCCGTCGTGCCGTAAGGCAAATACGCGCCAGAGACAAGACAACGCCCATCCTGTTCATCGATCATTCTTCAACAAATGCCCATATTGAGAAGGAAATACGTGACATACTTCACATACCGTGCGGAACGTTACCGACCACTATCCCTGTAACGCAACGCCGGGAGCCGGACAATTACGAATGGAAGAAGCGCCATGACGACATACTCTCCCTGAACAAAACGAATCCGCCCAGGTCCGTTATACTTGGAAATTCGATTACACACTTCTGGGGTGGAGAGCCTGCCGGTCCGCGCCGTAATGGTACGGAAAGCTGGAACACCTATATGCAACCCGAAGGATTCCGTAACCTGGGATATGGATGGGATCGTATTGAGAATGTGCTTTGGCGTGTCTATCATGACGAACTGGACGGTTATGAAGCAGAGAAGGTTATCCTGATGATTGGTACCAATAATATGGGAATTAACAGTGATGACGAGATCATAGAAGGCCTCCGTTTTCTCCTGTCGGCCATATCAAAACGGCAACCTAAAGCAGCGATAAAAGTGATTGGTATTCTTCCCCGCCGTAATCAGGAACAATGGGTGAACCGGATCAACCGGCGTATTGAAGAAATGACAAAGGAAGAAGGCCACATTTTCAGGAATGCAGGCAATATATTACTCAATACCAACGGGAAAATTGATGAATCATTGTTCATCGACGGCCTCCACCCGAACGGGAAGGGATATCATTTACTCGGTATACTTATTGCGGATTAAACCACTACTCCACCTTTTTATTCAGTATAATATGGGCAACATAGCCGATAAGGATGGCGCTAAGCCCTATAAGCAATATCAAATTACTCGTACCCCTGCCGGTAAATGTCGGTAAGGCAAGAATTATTACACCAATAATAAGTAGAATCACTCCCAAGTATTTCAGTAAATTGTTCATGGCTATATCTGTTTTTAATTATTCTATATTTCCACCGCAAATAAAGTAATAATAACCCAAATTGCAAAAATATTTTAGATTAAAATATGGAATTGATTCAATTTAGACTTTATATTTGTAGAATAAACATGGACTCAAAATGGGACGAATACTTTATATCCTTTATCTTTGGCTATTCCTGATGCCTGTCTTTCTTGTATTAACGCTCCTTACGGCTTTAACGACAATAGCCGGTTGTTTGTTGGGCGGTGAGAAGGTCTTTTCTTATTATCCCGGAATGATATGGTCGCGACTGACCTGTTACTTAGCCCTCTGCCCGGTTAAAGTACAGGGGCGGGAGCATCTTCGCCGCAAACAATCCTGCGTATTTGTATCCAATCACCAGGGAGCGTTCGACATTTTTCTTATTTACGGTTTTCTGGGAGTACCTGTCAAATGGGTGATGAAGGCCGGCATAGGAAAGATCCCGTTTGTCGGAGCGGCTTGCCGGGCGGCCGGATTTATTTTTGTCGACAACTCGACGCCGAAAGCAGCAGCCCGCAGTGTGGTCGAGGCGGAAAAATCATTAAAGAACCATGCTTCGGTTGTCGTTTTCCCCGAAGGTTCGCGTACGTATACGGGAAAGATGAACCGTTTCAAAAAGGGCGCTTTCCAGATGGCGCTTGACCAGCATCTCCCCGTTATCCCCATCACGCTGAACGGCCCTTACCATGTACTGCCCATCCACTCTTTACGGGTCAGGCCCCACCGGATGGAAATGATTATCCATCCTCCTGTTCAGACAGAAGGGATCGAGGCATCCCACAAAGGATTACAACAACTTGCCGCACAAACATATGCTATAATCACTTCCGCTTTATGGGAAGAATACAAATAAACTATTTGAGATTTGAATAATTATTGTAACTTTGCGGGGTAAATAACAAAACATATGAACATAAACAGGCTATATCACTGTCATCATCATTACAACGGGCAATAGTTCGGTAGGCTGGATGGTATTGTGATACCCTGAACATAAAAAAGAAGGCTTGCCGTATGAAGGTAAGCCTTTTTTTCATATGAAAAGAGAATAATATGCTAACACCAGAGGAAACAAAGTCTATCGCTAGCAGTGGAGAGGGTTACAATGCTGATTTTAAAGTAAGCATTCCTTCAAAAGTGCGGGAATTATCCCGAGAAGTATGCGCTTTTGCCAACAGCGAAGGCGGTTATATTCTAATCGGTATAGACAATAAAAACCGTATTGTCGGCGTGGCGATCGATAATACGCAACGTTCGGCTATTCAAGATGCTATAAGGGATATATCTCCGTCCATTAATGTGAATACATACCGTGTAGATATCGATGGAAAAACCGTTTGGGTAATGGATGTTCCTTCCGGAAAAGACAAACCTTATGTAACTTCAGGCGCTATCTATGTTCGGGAAAGCGCTAATTCACAAAAACTAACGACGGCAGAGGAAATAAGGAGTTTTTTCCAGAGTAGCAACCGCATTTATTTCGATGCCGTACCTTGTCCGCGTTTCAATATAAAAGAAGAACTGGACAAAAAGAATTTCAAGCAATTCCTGCTTGCATCATCTATTTCCGGCAATGTATCTACTCAGCAAATATTGAATAATCTACAAACTTTTGATGAATCTTCAAATCCAGGTGGCTTACTCTTGGGAGTGAAGAAAGATTTTGGAAAAAAGAGCATGACTCGAAACCCATTAATATTCGGATTGTTTACTCGTATGGATTTGGTAGAGCAGGTCGGTTCGGGTATTCCCCGTATGCGTGAAGAAATGCAGGAAGCCGGACTTCCCGAACCCATTTTTTCCACAGAAGGCGGATTTTTTACGGTCGAATTCAAACGACCAAAGAAATATGACATAGTAAAATCTGATAATGGCACAGTAAATGGCACAGTAAATGAGGGGAACGCTATTAAAGACAGTGTATTTAAGCTGATTACAGAAAATGAAGGTTTGTCTGCTTCTGGCATAGCAAAATCAATTGGAAAAAGTCGGCGGACAACAATGCGTTATTTGGATTTATTGAAAAAAGAAGATAAAATCGAATTTAAGGGAGCACCAAAGAACGGAGGATACTACATAAAATCATAAACACACTCATAAATAAAAACATGTTACGAATCGCTGTACAATCAAAGGGTCGTTTATACGACGAAACCATGCTGTTACTTGAAGAAGCCGGAATTAAACTGAACCGGGGTAAACGCATTTTACTTCTCTCTGCCAAAGGATTCCCTGTGGAAGTCCTTTTCCTGCGTGATGATGATATACCCCAATCGGTAGCGAACGGGGTAGCAGACGTCGGGATTGTCGGAGAGAATGAGTATGAGGAAAAAGACAAGGGGGCTAAACTTGTTAAGCGGCTTGGGTTCAGTAAGTGCCGCCTTTCCTTAGCTATTCCCAAAGACGATGTGTATGAAGGCATACAATGGTTTGAAGGGAAAACGATTGCCACTTCCTATCCCGGTATTTTAACCCGTTACCTTTCTTCACACAACATAAAAGCGGAACTGCATGTTATCAGCGGTTCGGTAGAAATCGCGCCGGGAATCGGATTGGCGGACGCTATCTTTGATATCGTCAGTTCGGGAAGTACGTTGACCGGTAACCGCCTGAAGGAGGTAGAGACCGTGATGCAAAGCGAAGCATTACTGATAGCAAACAACCGGCTACCGGAAGAAAAACAGGCTATCTTGGACGAACTTCTTTTCCGTTTTGAAGCCATACAAGCCGCCGAAGGAAAAAAATATGTACTTTTAAACGCCCCAAGAGAGCATCTGGATGAGATTATCGACATATTGCCGGGTATGAAAAGCCCGACGATCACACCGCTGGCCAACGGCGATTGGGTATCCGTCCAGTCCGTCATAGCGGAAACGCACTTCTGGGAGATTATCGGGAAACTCAAAGCGTTGGGAGCTGAAGGTATCCTGGTTATTCCAATCGAAAAAATGATTGTATGATGTATATAAGATGTCGTTTATTAAAAAGAACAACGCGATGAATATCTTTACATATCCTTCCCCAGCGGAATGGGACGACTTGGTCAGGCGGCCGGTAGCGGATCTCTCCGCCTTGTCCGGCACAGTCAGGACAATATTGGACGACGTCAGGAAAGAGGGCGATGAGGCCGTAAAACGGTACGGGGAAAAGTTTGACAAGGTCTCGCTCACCACGCTTTCCGTATCGGAAGAAGAGATGGACGAGGCCGTATCGCTTGTTTCAGACGAGTTAAAACAGGCGATACGGACAGCAAGGGAGAATATCGGGAAATTCCATGCGGCACAACGTTTTACAGGCAAAAAGATGGAAACGTCGCCGGGTGTCACCTGTTGGCAAAAAGCGGTCGCCATAGAGAAGGTCGGCCTCTATATTCCCGGCGGAACAGCCCCTCTGTTTTCGACGGTACTGATGCTGGCCGTTCCCGCGCATATTGCCGGTTGTAAGGAGATCATACTCTGCACGCCTCCCAACCACGAAGGGAAAGTACACCCGGCCATCCTCTATGCCGCAAAAACGGCGGGCGTACACCACATATTCAAGGCCGGAGGTGTTCAGGCAATAGGCGCTATGGCATACGGAACGGAATCTATCCCGAAAGTATACAAGATATTCGGCCCCGGCAACCAGTACGTGACAGCGGCCAAACAGTTGGTCAGCCTCAAAGATGTAGCCATTGATATGCCTGCCGGGCCTTCGGAGGTGGAAGTGATTGCAGATGCAACAGCCAATCCCGCTTTTATCGCCGCCGACATGTTGTCGCAGACCGAACACGGCGTCGATAGCCACTCCCTGTTAGTCACAACCGACGCATCCATTATTCCCGGCGTGATGCAGGCGATAGAAAAGCAACTGGAACAGCTCTCACGAAAAGAAATCGCTGAAAAAGCCTTGATAAACAGTCGTATCATTGTGCTTGCCAATGAACGGGAGGTGATCGATTTCACCAATCTTTACGCCCCCGAACATCTCATTATCCAGACAGCCGGCTATGCCCGTATAGCCGGACAAATAGACAATGCCGGCAGTGTCTTTCTGGGGCCTTATACGCCCGAAAGCGCGGGCGACTATGCTTCGGGGACGAATCATACACTGCCGACAAACGGGTATGCCAAAGCGTACAGCGGCGTAAACTTAGACAGTTTTCAGAAAAAAATAACGTTTCAGGAAATTACTCCTGAAGGAATCAAACAGTTAGGTGAAACCATTCGTGTGATGGCTGCCGGCGAACAGTTAGACGCCCACCGTAATGCTGTAACCGTAAGATTAGAAACGATATGAAGAATTTAAAAGACTTGGTAAGACCTAATATATGGGATCTGAAACCCTACTCTTCGGCAAGGGATGAGTTCCATGGAGAGGCGTCCGTTTTCCTGGATGCGAATGAGAATCCCTATTATGAGCCATACAACCGCTATCCCGACCCGATGCAACGGGAACTGAAAAACCGGATATCAGCGTTAAAAGACATTGCGCCGGAGTATATCTTTACCGGCAACGGCAGCGATGAGGCGATAGACCTCGTGATACGCGCCTTTTGCGAACCGGGTATCGACAATATCGTCACCATAACCCCCTCCTACGGCATGTATGAAGTAGCGGCAAACACGAACCATGTGACATGTGTCAAAGTGGAGTTGGCATCCGGTTTCAAGCTCAACGCCCAGGCGATATTGGACGCTGTCGATAGCCATACGAAAGTCATTTTCCTCTGTTCGCCCAACAACCCGACGGGCAACCTGCTGAACAGGGAGGAGATATACCGGATACTGAAATACTTCGGGGGGATTGTCGTCGTGGACGAAGCCTATATTGATTTTGCATCTTCCCTGTCGCTGACAAGGGGATTGGTCGGTTTTCCCAACTTGGTCGTGCTCCAGACCCTGTCGAAAGCCTGGGGAGCGGCCGGTATCCGTCTGGGGATGGCTTTTGCCTCGCCCGGTATCATTGCCGTATTGAACAAGATCAAGTATCCCTACAACGTGAGCCGGCTTACACAGGAATACGCCCTGGATGTGTTGAGCCGGGAAGAAGGCATGAAGAACAAATTGTCCGAAATACTCAATGAACGTTCGCTGGTGGAAACGGCCTTGCATGAACTGCCCTTCGTTAAACAGATCTATCCTTCCGACGCCAATTTTATCCTTGTCAGGGTAGAAGATGCCAACGCGACATACGACTACTTGGTAAAACAGGGTATCATTGTACGTAACCGGAACACGATCGCCTTGTGTGAAGGGTGCATACGCATTACGATCGGTACGCCGGAAGAAAACAACGCCCTACTGAAGGCATTAAATACCATGACGTTATGAAAAGAGCGCTCTTCCTTGACCGCGACGGGACATTGGTGATAGAACCGCCCGTAGACTACCAATTGGACAGTCTGGAGAAATTAGACTATTATCCGCATGTATTCCGTAACCTTTATTTCATCCGGCAACAGCTGGACTTTGAGTTTGTCATGGTCACCAACCAGGACGGATTGGGTACGCCCTCTTTCCCCGAAGAGACCTTTTGGCCTGCCCATAATAAGCTGTTGAAAACATTCGAAGGAGAGGGTATCATCTTCGACGATATCCTCATCGACCGCTCGTTCCCGGAAGATAACTCCATCAACCGGAAACCACGTACAGGGATGCTAAGTCATTATATGAACGGAGAATACGATCTGGCAAACAGTTATGTCATAGGCGACCGCCTGACCGATATAGAACTGGCCTGGAATCTCGGCGCGAAAAGTATCTGGCTGCACAATCCCGAAGGCGCACGGGAAGAGATAGCCCGTTATGGCGTCGAACTCTCCCCTACCCTTATCACGGACAGTTGGGACAAAGTCGCCGCATTCCTCTTTGCCGGCGAACGGCGCGCTGTCGTACGGCGCACGACTAAAGAAACGGATATCCATGTGGAAATGAACTTGGACGGAAACGGACAAACAGACATACAGACCGGCTTAGGCTTCTTCGATCATATGCTGGATCAGATAGGTAAACACTCCGGCATGGATTTGACCATCCGTGTAACAGGCGACCTGAATGTAGACGAACACCATACCATAGAAGATACGGCCATCGCACTGGGCGAAACGTTACTGAAAGCGTTGGGCGACAAACGCGGCGTGGAACGGTACGGGTATACCCTTCCGATGGACGATTGTTTGTGCAGTGTGGCCATTGATTTCGGCGGGCGTCCATGGCTGGTGTGGGAGGCCACGTTCAAACGCGAAAAGATAGGCGATATGCCCACAGAACTATTTTTCCATTTCTTTAAAAGCCTGAGTGATGCCGCCCGTATGAACCTGAACATCAAAGCCGAAGGAGAGAACGAACACCATAAGATAGAAAGCGTCTTCAAGGCATTAGCCCGAAGCATAAAAATGGCGATCCGGCGCGATATCTATAAATACACTCTTCCCAGCACAAAAGGGCTTCTCTGAAAGCGGTTAAAATACACCCTGCCTGGAAACGGTTAAACCGACGCCTATCCCTTTACCAAACAGGTTTCCGCTGTCGGCTGCAACGGAGCCGGTAAACGACCAGCCGGACAAACGCGGATGACGGTAACCGATTTCCAGCAATCCCGAAACGCCGTCTTTTCGGTTTAAAAACGGATGTTTAGCCCTCCCCCAAGTGTTCATCAGGGTAAACAATGCCCGGTAAGTCACCTGCCGCGAGAGGCAACCGTCGATCCCAAGATGCCAGTCGCGGACACGGTTGTTTCTAAAACCAGGCACCCCGTCCGTATTGTATTCGGGAGAAGGAATAAGAGGAGAGCCTATCCCCCTGTCGAAATAGGAAACGCCGGTTGTGTATTCTTCGTTATTGTAATAATCATCGTCTCCACCGCCAAGTCCGGGACGCTCCTCATGGTCGAACAAGATGAAATGCATCGGGCCTGTCTGGTCGCGTGTATCCACATATTCAACCACGATCTTATGCATCCACCGAAAACGGAGCAATGCCAATTGTACGCCCCATAAACCGTCTGCCTTATTGTTGAAAACCATGCCTGATTTATCATCAAAGAAATGCTGGTGATAGGCCTGCAACGCCCAGTCGTTTTGTGAAAGCGTCAACTTGAAGTCATACGATCCGTAGTGATTACCCAGCGCATTCGTGATATCAATGAGCGCAGCGTCAGAGCCGCCTTCCCTCCCGATCAGGACACGAAGAAAATCCGTGAAGCAATGAGGCTGGACACCCATCGTTGCATCGGTAGAAGTGCCACCCCACTGCACCCAGTGGCGCACACCTAGTTCGAAAGAAAGGGGAAATGCAGTCCTTGTATCCTTTATACGGAAATAGAGGGATTTGTGATGCCACAGGACATGCTTGATATAGGTCTGTTTTTCATCGACGACGTGTTTTAGGTAGTCGCTGTCAAACGAACGTCCAATCGCAAAATCACCTCTCAGGTGCAGCCATCCTTTGGTTAACGGCACAACTGTATATTCCGGCATGCTCAGGTTGACTTCCGGGATCGGACGGGCATTGGAAGACAACACCATATCGCCGGAACTCAGCCTTTCATCCCATAACGAAGCATGTCTTTCCTTACTCCCCACGCTTAGCCGGAACGCTTTATAATCAATACCGGCATACAGCTGCTGAACAAATACCTGACGATAACGGGGAGATGCGACAACCAGATCAAGGCCGGCATTCCACCTGAAACCGTTTGCAAAAGAGCCTTCATGAAAAACGCCTGCCTTTAGATATCCGTTGCCTGCATCGAGCGGAACGACGCCACGACGGTTACTGACCATCCAAAACGGCGTATAGTTCCCCGTAGCAGCCGACCCAAAAGCCTCGACCCTGTAACGTGTTGTCTTACTAAAATCATCTGTCTGGGCATAACCGCCTGTTGAGGAGTAAAATAGTATAAGGTTTATAAACATCCACCGTATTCTTCTCATGTGCGTTCGTTTTATTTCAAATGCAAACATACAAAATACTATACAATAATTACCCTGCCAGTCTTATATTAAATATCAGTCAGGAGAAAATCAGCGAGATTACTGTTCCTCCTAATATATTCCATTTCATACATCGTTTAGTCCGTGCAAAGATAAAGAAGTTTCATGTATACATGAAACTTCTCCCAAAAACATTCATTCTTTACGTTATATATTATTCTTTTATCGTGTCAAAATATCAGGCGTTTTGTTTTGCATAAACGTCCTTTATCACGACTCATCCCACGTTGGATTTAAATTAACGTGAGTTCGATATAAGAAAGAGCCGTTTATTCGTCATTCTATCATGTTGCCTTCCGGTTTTAAAGCGATTGAAAACGATCCCGCACAGACATGTCATTTCTCCTCCCAGATGGAGTATGCCCATGCCGCCGGAACTACCTAACTAACCCGTTCCGACGCACTAACTGGGTAGCTGAACCTAAACACAGGATCAAAAAAATTACTCCCGTCCAAAAAAAAATTGCTCCCGTCCCGTGTGAGAATCACTCCCGACCTTT
>JAISQD010000075.1 GCA_031274415.1 Tannerellaceae bacterium
ACCGTCAGGACGCCATGCGAATAATAGACGCTGACGGCGGCCTGCCGGGGCGAAAGGATACCGACCGGCGAACCGGTTGTTACCGTCGCGATGATCTCATCCTCTTCAATCACCGTCCCGTCTTCTCCCTCGAACAGCAAATTGCTGATTGTGATCTCGTAATCACTGTTTTCCACCGATTCGTCCACCGTATAGGCTACATCGACCAACTTTTGATGCACCGGCGCGGACGAGGCGCTACGTAACGCCTTGGAACTGATGTCGAACGACCAGCTGTTGCCCGTCTTTTCCGTGATCGTCAACTGGTAGTCCGCGACTAATTTGGCATCCAAAGCGGTCGCTTCCCTGTTCAAATGAAATCCGTCGGGAAGCGTCAGGTCGAAGGTGAAGGAGGTAATCGCTTCGTCTTCCGGGAAGCTTAACGATACGTCGATCGTGCCTTGGTTGCCGGCAGGTTCTGACGGCGTGACAACGACTTTCGGCTCCTCTTTTTCTGCTTGCGTCACGTCGACCGTGCAGGTAATGCCGCCACCGGTAATGGTGATGGTCGCCGTACGTTCGCCGCCGTCGTTGGCCGTCGCTGTGACCCTGACCGTCTCGTCATTCGATCCCGAAGCGGGATAAACGGTCGCCCACGATTCGGAGCTGCTTACCGTCCAGCTTGTGTTGGAGGTGACGAAGAGGTACAGCGAACCGCCGTCTGCCGGGAAGTTCTGCGTATACGTCGATACATCCAATGTGGCGGCCGGAGGAGGCGTTTCGGCTGCTGCCTGCGTCACGTCGACCGTGCGGGTAATACCGCCGCCGGTAATGGTGATGGTTGCCGTGCGTTCGCTGCTGCCGGTGTTGGTAGTAACCGTGACGCTGACCTCATCGTCATTCGATCCCGAAGCGGGGGAAACGGTCGCCCACAATTCCGAACTGCTTGCCGTCCAGCTTGTATTGGAAGTGACGGATATCTCCTGCGAACCGCCGTCTGCCGGGAAGTCCAGCGTAGACGGGTTAACAGTCAGGCTCGTGCCATATTCCACAATCGTCCCGAAATCTTTCCAGACATCGGCAGCCTGGTAAAGAGCTTTCGTGCCGGCAGGGACATGCAGTGTAGTAGAAGATACGTCGGCCGGCACGGAGAGAGATTCCATGGCAGGAATCGTTGTCCAGCCAACCGTAACGTCAGTCAACGGATTGTCGGAGCAAGACAACCCCGTCAACGCCGTATTGGTGCGTACATCCAAGGCGGTCAACTTATTGTTGGAGCAATACAAGTCCGTCAGGGCCGTATTGTTGCTTACATCTAAAACCGTCAACTGATTGTAGAAGCAACCCAAGTACGTCAACGCCGTATGGTTGCTTATCTCTAACTCCTTCAACGAATTGTTGTAGCATGACAAGGACGTCAATGCCGTATTGTTGCTTACATCTAACTCATTCAACATATTGTAGCCGCAAGACAAAACCGTCAATGCCGCATTGTTGCTTACATCTAACGCCCACAACTGACTGGATTCGCAATACAACTCCGTCAACGCCGTATTGTTGTTTACAACTAACTCACTCAACGAATTGTAGCTGCACACCAAGTTAGTCAATGCCGTACATCCGGACAAATCCAGATTACCGTCTAAGCCTTTTTGACCCCATTTTATGCCGACAACACGCTTCGGCGATTCATCATTCCAAGTCAAGCCTGCAACTTTCTCTACCCAGTCTTCATCTGCTTCCCAGGTTTCCATATCCTCTGTTGTTAACCCCAGCCGTTCGCCGTTAGTTTGTCCGCTTTCGGCAGAGGGTTGCTCCAGGAAGGCACGTAATGTCGCTTTGTCTGCTTCATGGTAGATACTGTATTGCTCGCCATATTCTACAATCGTTCCGAAATCTTTCCAGACATCGGCGGCCTGGTAAAGGGCTTTCGTGCCGGCGGGGACATGCAACGTGATGGAAGATAGCGGCATGTCGTCTATAACGACATTATTGGGTGGCGTTGAACCAACCGTAACGTCAGTCAACGGATTGCTGCGGAAATTCAAGCCCCACCAAAACGTCACCGTACTGTGGCTCACATCCAAAGTGGTCAACTGATTGTTCTCGCAATACAAGAGCGACAACGCCGTATGGTGGCTTACATCCAAATCGGTCAACTGATTGTTGGAGCATTGCAAGTTTACCAATACCTTATTTGCGCTTACATCCAAGGTGGTCAACGCATTGTAGGAGCAATACAAGTGCGTCAACGCTGTATTATGGCTTACATCCAAATCGGTCAACTGATTGTAGAGACAATTCAACGTCGTCAATGCCGTATTTGCACTTACATCCAAGCTGGGCAACTGATTATCGGCGCAACGCAATACCGTCAACGCTGTATTGGCGTTTACATCCAAGGTGGTCAACTCATTACTGTAACAGCTCAAGTTGATCAACGCCTCACATCCGGACAAATCCAGATTACCGGCTAAACCTTTTTCATACCAGTCTATGTTGATAACACGCTTCGGTGACTCCTCATCCCATGACAAGCCTGCAACTTTCTCCACCCAGTCTTCATCTGTTTCCCAGGTTTCCATATCCTCTGTTGTTAACCCCAGCCGTTCGCCGTTGGTTTCTCCGCTTTCGGCAGAGGGTTGCGACAGGAAGGCACGCAATGTCGCTTTGTCTGCTTCATGGTAGATACTGTATTGCTCACCCTCTTCAACAATTGTCCCGAAATCTTTCCAGACATCGGCCTCTTCGTAAAGGGTTTTCGTGTCGGCAGGGACATGTAAAGTGGCGGCAGATAGGTCGGCGAGCACGTAGAGATATTCCATGGCAGGAATCGTTGTCCAGCCAACCGTAACATCGGTCAACGGATTGCCGGGGCAAGTCAACTGTATCAACGCCGTATTGGCGCTTACATCTAACTCCTTCAACTGATTGTAGTCGCAATCCAACCTCGTCAACTCCGTATTTTTGCGTACATCCAAGGCGGTCAACTCATTGTTGGAGCAATTCAACATTGTCAAGGCTGTATTGGCGCTTACATCCAAAGCGGTCAACGCATTGTTGTAGCAATTCAAGCTCGTCAACGCCGTATTGGCGCTTACATCCAAAGCGGTCAACTCATTGGTGTAGCAACCCAAGTACGTCAACGCCGTATTTTTGCGTACATTCAAAACGGTCAACTCATTGTTGGAGCAATTCAAGCTCGTCAACGCCGTATTGGCGCTTACATCCAAGGTGCCCAATGGATTATTACTGCAACCCAAGCCCGTCAACGCCATATTTTTGCGTACATCCAAAACGGTCAACTCATTGTTGGAGCACTCCAAGTACGTTAACGCCGTATTGGCACTTACATCCAAAGCGGTCAACGCATTGGTGTAGCAAATCAAACTCGTCAACGCCTCACATCCGGATAAATCCAGATTACCGGCTAAGCCTTTTTCACTCCAACTTATGAATACAACACGCTTCGGCGACTCTTTATTCCAAGTCAAACCTGCAACTTTCTCTACCCAGTCTTCATCTGCTTCCCAGGTTTCCATATCCTCTGTTGTTAACCCCAGCCGTTCGCCGTTAGTTTGTCCGCTCTCGGCAGAGGGTTGTGACAGGAAGGCACGCAATGTCGCTTTGTCCGATTCATGGTAGATACTGTATTGTTCACCCTCTTCAACAATTCTTCCGAAATCTTTCCAGACATCGGCGGCCTGGTAAAGGGCTTTCGTGCCGGCGGGGACATGCAGCGTGGCGGCAGATACGTCGTATATGAAGAGATAGTCCATGGCAGGAATCGTTGTCCAGCCAACCGTAACGTCAGTCAACGGATTGCCGGTGCACCTTAAATCTGTCAACGCCGTATTCTTGCTTACATCCAAGGTGGTCAACTCATTATTAAAGCACACCAAGTTCGTTAAGTCCGTATTTGCGCTTACATCTAACTCCTTCAACTCATTGTTGTCGCAATACAATCTCGCCAACGCTGTATTGTTACTGACTTCTAACTCCTTCAACTGATTGCCGTTGCAATTCAAGCCCGTCAACTCCGTATTGGCGCGTACATCCAAAGTGGTCAACTGATTGTTGTAGCAAATCAACTCCGTCAATGCCGTATTGGCGCTGACATCCAAGGTGGTCAACTTATTATTGGAGCAATCCAAGTGCGTCAACGCCGTATTTGCGTTTACATTCAACTCGGTCAACCGATTGTTGCCGCAAAACAATGACCTCAATGTTACGCTGACATCCAAGGTGGTCAACTGATTGTTGCCGCACGCCAAACCCATCAACGCCGCATTGCTTACATCCAGAGCGGTCAACGAATTTACGAAGCATATCAAATCTATCAACGCCGTACATTCGGACAAATCCAGATTTCCGGCCAAGCCTTTTTCCCTCCAATCTATGGCTACAATACGCTTCGGCGACTCATCAATCTCCCATAGCAAGCCTTCAACGTTCCCTACCCAGTCTTCATCTTCTTCCCAGGTTTCCATATCCTCTGTTGTTAACCCCAGCCGTTCGCCGTTGGTTTCTCCGCTTTCGGCTGAGGGTTGCGACAGGAAGGCGCGCAATGTCGCTTTGTCTGCTTCATGGTAGCTACCTTGCGCAAAACCGGCAATGGGTAGTAGCGCCATTGCCAAAAAGAGTAAAATTAAATTCTTCATATTACCATATTGTTTAATTAAAAGATTATATACACATTATTATGTATAGAAAGATTAGCAAGCTATTTTGTGATAGAGTTCTCGTAGAACTATGGCAAAAGTAAATATGGAAATAGTTGATTTACAGAGATTAGGAAAAGGTGTTAAATGTGATATATGTTAATTTATGGCTTAAAACCGGCTAAAACCGGCCATTTTTGCCATAGTTCTACGAGAACTCTGGCGAAAAAAGGAAATTCACAAATTTGGATTACGAATTTTACCTAATTATGATTACAAAAATACAAAAAAAATAGATTATTTCGGGTATATTTTTATGTTATACAGCATCTATTTGTGAGAATATGGCCTGTTTACATCCTAAAATAAAGGAACTTGCAACTTTTTTAATGTCGGTATAGTCGTAATCTTCGTCTTCCTCAAATGAGGTAATGAGGTTAGGTACTACCAATGACGTAGCTTAAACATCAGATAATAAGGGAATAAGGGCGAGAGAGGGGTGGGGTCTTATCTTGGCTACTAAAGGCTCTTTTTAAGATAAGGGTGTTTTATCAATGGGTTACATCCGGAATGGAAGAATCCCTTGTGCGACCTGCGTACATCAAAGTATTGCCGTCATTTTGCGTATCTCTGCAAGCCGGTCGGCGAAGGATTTGTTTTGTTTTGCCGTCTGCATTCGGTCGACATCCCATGTATAATTTCGCCGTAATACGAGTCTCTTTCCGTCATTCTTTGTTTAAACGGCGCTTTAACTCTTCGATCTCTTTTTCTTTAGCTTCAAGAGTTTTACTCTGCTCTTCGATTGTTTTGTCTTTCTCTTCGATCGTTTTATCTTTAACTTCGAGGGCTTTCTCTTTCTCTTCGAGGGCTTTCAGGTTTTCGCGTTCCTTGCTGCGGAACTCTTCGATGTAGATGTCTTCCATCTCCAGGTCGTCTTGCATTTTGGGGCTTTCGGCGGCTTGCTGGAGGCGGCGGATGATGGGGCGGTACTCATCGGGGAAGTCTTCCTCGCGAACCTTTAAGATATACTTATCGGAAGAGGCAATATTATCCTGGTCGAAGATGGCTAAGAGTTGCTCTAAGCGGTTGCGGCGGTGTTTCTTCAGGTGGGGAATCTGGATGATCCACGATTTATGATGCAAGCCTTTGATAAACTCGCTATCTATGTTGAGCTCTTCGCCTGTCGCGACATCTTTTATATGGTAACTCACTTCCAGCACAGGCGAGGGAGGAGCGGCCAGTTCGTAGCCCAGGAAGAAGATGCAATAGATGGGCAACGGACGGCGAACGCCTTTCTCGTCGATATACGCCCCATTTTCCTTATCCTGGTAGCGGCCGCCCAAATAGCGCCGGAAACGGATGATATCGGAGGCCAGCTTCGCTTTCTGCATCTCAATGATCACCGCCTTGCTCCCATCCGGCGTGGCAATTTTCGCCATGAAATCCATCCGGTAAACGGTACACGATTTCTCACTCCGGTAAGTATGTTCCTGGGGTGCAAAATCCAGTTCAAGCACCTCTTCATTAATGATCGTTGAAATCACCTGTTTCGCCACCTTATTGTCTTCCATCAAATATTTGAAGGCGACATCATATATTGGGTTCGCTATGTACATACTTCTTGTATTTCGTTTTATCCAAAAGCAAAGATACGAATTAATAGTGAATAATGTCGAGATTCCAATAAACTGCGTTTATCAAAAAGGGAAATGACAACGCGCGTCATTGCGAAGGCGAAGCCTGAAGCAATCCAGAAGGTACACACATACGCACCTCTGGATTGCTTCACGGTGTTCGCAATGACGGGGCGTAAATATCAGATAATAAGGAAATAAGGGTGTTTTATCAATGGGTTACATCCGGGATGTAAAGAGTCTTTCATCATGTTCAGGCGTACTGTAATTTACTTTCCGAAACGTTTTTCAATCCTGAACATGCTGATGTTACATTTTGCTACTTTTTAACGTCCGTTTTTGCGGATGGTGGTGAAATGACAAAATGATATTTTTACCCCTCTGAAAAGTGGCTGGATCGGACCGCCGTCCGAGTTGGTCGGTTCTATCGCCGAAAACAGGGGGTTAAGGAAATTCACTTTGTCAGCAAAAAAGGCGAAATGGTGGACAAATGCTATATATACTCCATGCAATCGGGCGTGTTTAGGCTTTTTTAAGTTGTTTATGGGTGATTCGCTATCTTTTTGTCAGTTTGGAGTTGGATTGGGTTTTAGAGTAATTTAACTATCACCATACTGCCATTTTTTTTCATTTTAGTGTTTGAAAACAGTTTATTAAGGCTTATTTGCAAAATATCCGCGACTTCTTGGAAAAACATCTGGATGTTGTCCGGAAAACTCTTGGATGTTTTTAAAAAACTCTTGGATGTTTCCGGGGAAACTCTTAGATGTTTTCCAACTATTCTCTCGACATTGTTGTCATTTCGACCAAAACGTCCGCTCTTCCTGTCAAAAATGGAGAAAAATGTGAAAAATATGCCTTCTCGAAAAGAGGCGTTTTCTTGACAAATGACAGAAAAAGCGGTGTTTTCGTGTCATTTTGTATTTCGGAAATTAGGGACATAAACGGGCATCCTGTTTTTTTGTATGAATTGTTTTCGGGAGTTACGAAACATACGTATCTTTGTTGCATTGGTATGCATTTACATATGAATATGAAAGAAGAGCTTGCAGGCTTCTATACCATCCGGTCTGTAAGGAGGGAAGGGAATGGATACGTGTGTGAAGTGGGACTGAATCCCGCTCACGACATCTACCGGGGGCATTTCCCGGGGATGCCGGTGGCGCCGGGCGTTTGCCTGCTCCGGATGATTTGCGGATGCGTGTCGCATGTACACAGGCAGCAGTTCCGTTACCGTTCTATCCGCAGCTGCAAGTTCCTTTCGGTTGTGATTCCGTCGGAAGAGGCGGCGCTTTACCTGTCTTTTTCTTTGGATGCCGGCCGTAACCTGCAAGCGGCGCTTACCGCAGACAATACGCCTTTGTTGAAACTGAAAGCGTTGTTGGTGGACGAATGACGACGGAAACGAGACATACGGCCGTTGTCATCCCGACCTATAACAATGCGGGGACACTGGGAAACGTACTTGAGGATGTCCTGTCGTACGGCTTGCCCGTTATCGTGGTGAACGATGGGTCGACAGACCGGACGGCTGAGGTGCTGGAGGAGTTCCCTGAGGTGCGCGTCGTCAGTTATCCGGAGAACAGGGGGAAGGGGTTTGCCTTGCGTACCGGCCTGGCGGCAGCGGCAGAAGGGGAAAGGTTCCGCTATGCCATTACGCTCGACTCGGACGGGCAGCATTTTGCCGGCGATATCCCCTCTTTCCTGCAAGCGGTCGCGCAACATCCCGACAGTCTTCTCATCGGGGCGCGCAACCTCTCCGCCGACAATATGCCGGGGGGGAACAGGTTTGCCAACCGGTTCTCCAACTTCTGGTTTACGCTCGAAACAGGCCTCCACCTGGGCGATACGCAGTCCGGTTTCCGCCTGTATCCGTTACGCAAACTGGCGGGGATCCGTTTCTTCACCGCCGGATATGAGTTTGAGCTGGAGGTGATTGTGCGGGCGGCGTGGCGTGGTGTGCGGGTGGCCAATATACCGGTGAATGTCTACTATCCGCCTGAAGGAGAGCGGGTCAGCCACTTCAGCCCTTTGCGTGACTTCACCCGTATCAGCGTGCTGAACATGCTGTTTGTGCTCGTGGCGTTCGGGTGGTACTGGCCATGTAAATGCCTGAAAAGCCTGACAAGGCAGCATATCAAACGATTCATTTCCGATCATGTGACGCACTCGAAGGAGTCGAACGGCCGTATCGCCGGGGCGGTGGCGCTGGGTGTTTTTATGGGTATCGTTCCCGTCTGGGGATACCAGATGATTGCGGCGGGCGTGCTGGCGCATCTGCTGGGGTTGAATAAGGTCATTGCCATTGTCAGTTCCAATATCAGTATTCCCCCGGTGATTCCTTTTATCCTGTTCGGGAGTTATGCCGCCGGAGGATGGCTGCTCGGCCGTCCCGTCCTGCTGGCTATGGACGGCATCACGTTTGAGACGGTAAAAGATTCGTTGACCCAATACCTGGCGGGCAGTATCCTGTTTGCCCTTGCCTGCGCTCTTCTCGCCGGCTTAGCCTGCTTTACGCTGCTTTCGCTGTTTCGTAAACCCGAATCATCCGTACAATGAGCAGGTTCTTTCTTTCCTTCTACGATTACCTGGAACGGCATCGCGTACAGTGTTACCTGCTGATGGCGGTGAGCTTCGCCGTCATGCTGTTTTTCGCTGTCCAGGTAACGCCGGAAGAGGATGTCACACGCTTTTTCCCCGACACGAAAGAGGCGCGCCATACGGAGGCCGTATTCCGGAACCTGAAAATAAAAGACAGGATTATCCTTATGCTTTCGGCCCGCGATACGACCGCGAAGACGGTCACGGCGGAGCAGTTGATCGAAGCCGGCGCAGCCCTGAAGGAGGGGCTTCTCCGTGCCGCCGGGGAGGAGTATATCAACGAGGTCTTCGCCGAAGCGGATGGCGATATAGCCGGGCAGGCTACCCGTTTTATTTACGATTACCTTCCACTTTTCCTGACCGAAGCCGATTATGCCCGGATGGATTCGCTTTTCCTGCCCGGACAGATCGACCGGCGCATGCAAGCCAACCTGCGCACCCTGCTCTTACCCGTCAGTACGGGGATCAAACCCATTATCCTCCGCGATCCCGCCGGACTGGGAACGCCTCTCCTGGAGAGCCTGCGCCAATTCCAACCGGCCGCACATTATACGGTATACGACCGGCATATCTTTTCTGCCGATATGTCTACCCTGCTCCTTTTCCTCACGCCCCGTTACCCGACGGGAGAGACAGGGAAAAACAGTGTCCTTGTCGATGCGATAGAGGAAGAGCTGAAAGCGACGATGGAGCGTTACCCCGGCATCGAGGCGGCCTACTTCGGCAGTCCGCCGGTCAGCGTATACAACGCCAGGCAGATCAAGCAAGATACGGTGGTTACGCTCGGCATTGCGATGCTGATTATCGTTGTCCTTGTCCTGCTGGTCTTCAAGAGCCGGTCGGCGGTAGTGCTGATTATCCTTCCGGTCGTCTATGGAGCGGTCTTTTCGTTAGCCATGATCTACCTGGTCAAAGGGTCGGTTTCCGGTATCGCGATCGGCGCGGGGTCGGCCATTTTCGGCGTAGCCCTGAGCTACTCCATCCATGTCCTGTCGCATTTCAACCATGTCGCCTCGATCCGGCAACTGATCAGGGAGCTGGCCTATCCGCTGACGGTAGGGAGCTTTACGACGGTGGGAGCGTTCTTCGGACTGCTCTTTACCGGTTCGGAACTGCTGCGCGACTTTGGGCTGTTCTCCGGCCTGGCGCTGATCGGGACGACGGTGTTTTGCCTTGTCTTCCTGCCCCACCTGTTGCAGGTCAAACATATACACCGCGAATCCGGCTACGTGCTCCGTCTCATCGAACGGATCAACGGATACGCTTTCGAGAAGAACAAACCGCTGGTGGCCGGTATCGCACTCCTGTTTGCCGTATGCCTGTTCCTGTCGGACGGGGTGACGTTCGACGGCAATATGATGAACCTGAGCTTCGAACCCCCTGCCCTCAAGGCGGCGGAAGAGCGGCTTAACCGTCTTTTCGAATCGGACAACAGGACGGTACTCTTTGTATCGGTAGGCAAAACGGCGGACGAAGGGTTGAAAAACTATGCGGAAACGAACCGCGCGCTTTCCCGCCTGAAAGAGGAGGGCAAGGTCAGGGAGTTGATCTCTGCGGAGACACTGCTCATCCCCCCGCACGAACAGGCCGCACGCGTCCGGCGCTGGAACAGTTACTGGACGGATGCCCGCAAACAGGAGGTCAAAGCTTCGGTCGATGCCGCCGCCCGGAAGAGCGGTTTCCGCGAGGGGACGTTCGACGCGTTCCATGCTTTTCTGGATACGCCCTACAGGTCGGCCTATCTAACGGATAACGATCCCCCCGTGCGCCTGTTGGACGAATGGGTAACCCGCGCCGATTCCCTGTTCCTCTTTATCACACAGGTGCGTATCGCACAGGAAAACAAGGAAGAGGTGTATGCCGGACTGTCCGGCAACGACGGTTTGGTGATCTTCGACCGGGGATATTTTGCCAACAAATGGGTCTCCGCCATCCACGATGATTTTTACCTCATTCTTTATATCAGCTCTTTCCTGATCTTCTTCGCCCTGTTGATCTCCTACGGACGGATCGAGCTGACCCTCATGACGTTCGCGCCGATGGCCATCAGTTGGGTGATTATACTGGGGATTATGGCGGTTGGCGGCATTGCGTTCAACATCGTCAATATCATCCTGGCGACGTTCATCTTCGGGCTGGGCGACGATTTCAGCATCTTTATCATGGACGGCCTGCAACAGGAATACCGGACGGGCAACAGGCTATTGGCTTCGCACAAGACCGCGATCTTTTTCTCCTCCCTGACGGCCGTTATCGGACTGGGGGCGTTGTCCTTTTCCCGCCATCCGGCGCTGCAATCCATCTCGGTCATCTCCGTGCTGGGTATTGTATCCGTCGTCCTGGTGTCGTATACGGTATTGCCCGTCCTGTTCCGCTGCCTGATCTCCCGTCCGGCCATGCGGGGGAACTACCCCTATACCTTCTCCGGCCTCCTGACCTCCGCCTGGCTGTACAATGCCTTTCTCACCGGCTGTTCCTTCGTGATCGGGGTCGCCTCTCTCCTCGTACCGCTTCCGGTGAATCGGCGGACAAAGAAGCGGCTCTTCGGTTTGAGCATCATGTATACCTTGCGCCTGTTCCTGAAAACGGCGTGGGTCGCCCGTCACGTCGTCGACAACCCGGAAAGGGAGACCTTTGAAAAGCCGTCGGTGATCGTGGCCAACCATCAGTCGTTTATTGATATCTTAGTGCTGCTCTCCCTCTCCCCCAAACTGGTGATGATGACAAACAGCAAGGTCTGGAACTTCCCCTTTGTCGGGCGCATTGTGCGGTATGCCGATTTCGTGCAGACGGCCGAAGGGTATGAAACCGTCCTCAGCCGGCTGCGGGAAAAGGTGGAGGCGGGCTATTCCGTGATCATCTTCCCCGAAGGCACCCGTTCGACGGACGGGCGGATACGCCGCTTTCACAAGGGGGCGTTCTATGTGGCCGAGAAGCTCCGGCTGGATATCCTGCCGGTTGTGCTCTATGGTACCGGCATGATTATCTCCAAACGCCAGCCGTTCCGTATCAAGCGCGGCATTTTATGCACCCGCATCCTGCCGCGTATCCCCTACGCCGGCGATGCCGACGCCACCTACCAGGAGCGTACCAAAGCGGTCGCCGCCCTGTTGAAGAAAGAATACGACGCCACGCAGGCCCTATATGACCACACGGACAATCCCTACTTTTATCAGAAGCTGATCACGAACTATATCTACAAGGGGCCTGTCGAGGAGTGGTACCTGCGCATCAAAGTGAAGATGGAACACCGGTATGCCTTCTTCCACCGGCACGTCCCGCGAAAAGGGACGATCACGGATATCGGTTGCGGCTACGGTGCGTTGTCGTACATGCTGATGATGCTTTCCGAAGGGCGCACGGTGCTGGGCATCGACTATGATGCGGAAAAGATAGCGGTCGCCGCCCACAACTTTTCGCGTAACGAGCGGATACGCTTCGTGGCAGGCGATGCGCTCACCGCCGGGCTGCCCGACAGCCATGCCTTCATCTTGAACGATGTGCTGCACTATATGGATGCGGCGTCGCAGGAGCAGCTGATCCTCCGATGCATCGGCCAACTGCTTCCCGGAGGGGTGATCATCATACGCGATGGAGACCCGGAGGACAAACGCCATCACCGGCTGACACGCCTCACCGAGTATCTGTCGACCCGCCTGACGGGCTTCAATAAAAAAGAGCGGGAGTTCTGCTTCCCATCGGGCGAACGGCTGATGCACATAGCCGCACAATACCGCATGGCGATCACACGGCAGACCAACGACCGCTATACGTCGAATGTCCTGTATGTCTTAACAAAGAAAGAGCTTCCGGGATGAACAGGTATGATGTCATCATTATCGGTAGTGGCCTGGGAGGCTTAGTCTGCGCCGCGACGCTCAGCAAGGAGGGGTATCATGTCTGCGTGCTTGAAAAGAACAGCACGCCGGGCGGGTGCTTCCAATCGTTTAAACGCAACGGCAGGCTACTGGATACGGGGATTCACTATATCGGCGGCATGGACGAAGGAGAGGTGCTGCGCCAGTACTTTACCTACTTCGGCATACAGGAACAACTGAAGCTGAAACGGATGGACGAAGAGGCGTTCGACATCATCCGGTATGACGGCGAAGAATACCATTACGCCATGGGGTATGGGCGCTTTGTCGAAACCCTCGCCCGCCGCTTCCCCGGAGAGAAAGGGGCGATCAGGCAATATGTCGCCATACTGGACGGGATCGGCCGTACCATCAGTGTCGATCAACTGAAGAAAGGGACGCTGTCGACAGGGGCGTTCGAACACTTTTCCACCTCCGCATGGGAACGGATAACGGCGCTGACACCGAACAGGCGGCTCCAACAGGTACTCTCCAGCCCTGCCCTGCTGTATGGCGGGGAACAGGCCACTTCGACCTTTTACCACCATGCCATGATCACCGATTCCTACCTGAAAGGGGCGTACCGGTTCGTAGATGGAAGCATGCAGGTGGTGGATGCCCTGTCGGGCGCTATCCGGCGGCATGGGGGGACGATCATGACGGAGGCCGAAGTGACGCGCCTCTACCTGTCGGGCGACAGGGTACAATCGGTCGAGGTCAACGGCACGGAACGGCTGGAAGCCACTCATG
Organism: Tannerellaceae bacterium; assembly: GCA_031274415.1. Lineage (GTDB taxonomy): Bacteria > Bacteroidota > Bacteroidia > Bacteroidales > Tannerellaceae > DFXE01. The sequence continues at coordinate 13,483 of JAISQD010000075.1, forward strand.
TCATCTCTTCGATTCATCCGGCGACCACCATGCAGCTGGTAGAGAAAACGCCGCTTATCCGCAAAGCCTACCTCTCGAGGCTCTCCGGCCTGCCGAACTCCTACGGCCTGCTCTCCGTCTACCTGATACAAAAGAAAAACACGACGCCCTACCGCAACCACAACCTCTTTGTCTATGCCCGCGACAACGTCTGGTACAACACCCTCCACCCCGAAGATACGGCGATCAACTGCTCCCTGGTCACCATGCAGCCCTCTTCGGCCGACGAACGCTATACCGATGTCATCTGCCTCCTGACCCCCATGTATATCGCCGAACTCCGGCAATGGGAAAACACCACCGTAGAGCGGCGGGGCGACGGCTACCGGCAATTCAAGGAACGGAAAGCCAGGGAGATGATCTCCTTTGTCGAACGGTATGAGCCTTCCATCAACCGCCATACGGAGGCCGTCTATACGGTGACGCCCCTTACTTACCGCGATTATACCGGTACGCCGGATGGCTCCGCCTACGGCATCATGAAGAACTATAACCAGCCGTTGGTCACGATCATTCCGAACCGCACCCGTATCGCCAACCTGCTCCTGGCAGGACAGAACCTGAATGTACACGGCGCGTTGGGCGTGACGCTCACCTCCATGCTGACCTGTGCCGAACTGCTGGGTACCGACTACCTGGCCAAACGGATAGGGGGAGCTTGACAATTACGAATTACGAATTATCAATTACGAATTACGAGATATGAAATATGAATTACGAAATAATGGGAGGGTGATATGAAAGGGGGGCGTGTCTTTGGTTGTACTGTTGCTGCTTTTATTGGGGCGGTACTTCTTTTGGCGGGTGTTTTGTGTGGGCTTTATTTTACGGCCGATATGAAGCAGCCGGGCGTTTCGTTGCATGGCATTGCTGCCTATCCGTTGGTGAAGGGGGATAGTCTGCGGACTTATGGGGACAATTGGCTTCGCTTGACGGCTGCCGGACTGTGGGAGCTGCATGTTGGGGGGACGGGCTTTGAGCGGGGGGTGGCTGCCGGTAAGCTATCGGAAGACTTGCTGTATTACCAGGAAAAGGTCTTTGTGGACAAGATACGGGAATTTATCCCGTCGGACAGCTACCTGAAATGGCTGCGCTTCCTGCTGGTGCTGTTTAACAGGAAGCTGGGCGACTATGTCCCGGAAGAAAACAGGGAAGAAATCTACGGCATCTCCCTTTCGTGCACGCACGACTATGATGCGATCGGGACGCCTTACCAGCGGCAGTTGAATTACCATGCGGCACACGATATCGGACACGCCATGCAGGATTATATGCTGGTCGGGTGCAGCTCTTTCGGCGTATGGGGAAAGGAGAGCGCCGACTCGTCGCTGCTGATCGGGCGCAACTTCGACTTCTATATGGGAGACGATTTCGCCCGCCACAAGGTCGTCTCTTTCTTCCGCCCCGCCGAGGGCTACCGCTTTGCTTCCGTCGGGTGGGCGGGCATGACCGGCGTATTGTCCGGCATGAACGAAGCGGGTCTGACCGTGACCATCAATGCCGCAAAGTCATCCCTCCCCCTCTATGCCGCCATGCCCATATCCCTCCTTGCACGCGAAATCCTGCAATATGCCGCCACCATCGACGAGGCCTATGCCATTGCCTCCCGCCGCCGGACATTCGTCGCCGAATCGTTGCTGATCGGTTCCGCCGCAGACGGGAGGGCGGCCGTTATAGAAAAGTCCGTCGATAGGATCGCCCTCTTCCGGCCTGATACCGAACGGATTGTCTGCACGAACCATTACCAGTCGGAAGCCTTTGCCGGCGACAAACGCAATGCCGGGAATATCGCCACCTCCGACAGCCCTTACCGCTACGAACGGATGAACGAACTGCTGGACGCCTGCCGTCCGGTTGATGCCCCAAAAGCCGCCTCCGTGTTAAGGAACCACCTCGGAAAGCAAGGGAAAGAGATCGGCTTGGCGAATGAGAAAGCCATCAACCAGTTTATCGCCCACCATTCCGTGATATTCAAGCCCGAAAGCCGGCTGATGTGGGTCTCCACCGCCCCATGGCAATCGGGCGGCTATGTGGCCTATGACCTGAACAGCATCTTTGCCGGGCAGGGCACGGACGCCCGCGCGGTCGATTCGCTGGCCATTGCCCCCGATACGCTGCTGCATAGCCCCGTATACCAACAATTGCTCACCTACCGCCGCCTGTCGGAACAGGTGCGCATGAGCATCCGCAACCACACCGTGCTGGCTGATACGGTGATTGAACACCTCATAGCCAGCAACCCCGAACTGTATAACGTCTGGCTGCTGGCGGGGGATTACTGCCATGCGTCGGGCAACAGGGAAAAGGCTGCCTGGTATTGGGAAAAGGCCTTGACAAAGGAGATTCCCAAAGCGGATGAACGGACAGCCATCGAAAAGAAAATAAAGAGATGAAATATGCATACATTCAGTGACATACAATACAAAACGGCGGAAGAGATCCTCCTGTTCCAGGAGGCGAAGCTAAAGGAAGAGCTGGCCTACCTCAGCCAACGCTCCGCATTCTACCGCCGGATGTTCGGCGAACACCGGATCGACATCCGGGAGATCCGGACGTTAGAAGACCTGCAACGGCTTCCGGTGACGACCAAGTCCGACCTGCAACGCCATAACGCCGACTTTGTCTGCGTCGACAAGGGCGAAATCATCGACTATGTGACCACGTCGGGCACGCTGGGCGACCCCGTCACGTTCGTCCTCACCTCCGGGGATCTGGACAGGCTATCCTACAACGAATACCTCTCCTTCACCACCGCAGGCTGTACCGCCAGCGACGTCATGCAACTGATGACGACGCTCGACCGCCGTTTCATGGCCGGACTGGCCTATTACATGGGGGCGCGTGAACTGGGCGCCGGCGTGGTGCGGGTAGGGAACGGGATACCGGAGTTGCAATGGGACACCATCGGGCGGATACAGCCTACCTTTTGCATGGTCGTTCCTTCCTTTCTCATCAAACTGATCGAATATGCGGGGATGCATGGGCTGGACTATAACCGATCGTCGCTGCGAAAGGCAATCTGCATAGGGGAGCCGTTGCGCAACCCCGACTTCTCCCTCAATACGCTGGGCAAACGGATCCACGAAGAATGGAGCGCCTTGTCACTCTACTCTACCTATGCCTCTACCGAGATGCAATCCTCTTTTACCGAATGCGACGCCCATTGCGGCGGCCATGTACAGCCGGAACTGATCATCGTGGAATTTCTGGACGATCACAACCGTGCCGTCGGGGAAGGAGAACCCGGCGAGGTGACGATCACGACGTTGGGTGTGCGGGGTATGCCGTTGCTCCGTTTCAAAACGGGGGATATCTGTTACCGCCATACCGCGCCTTGCCCGTGCGGAAGACAGACGATCCGCCTGGGTCCGGTATTGGGAAGAAAAGGGCAAATGATCAAATACAAGGGGACCACCCTCTATCCTCCTGCCTTGTATGACATATTGGACACGATACAAGAGGTGAAAAACTATGTCGTGGAAGTATACACCAACGAACTGGGTACGGATGAGATCCTGATACGGGTGGGGAGCGAAAGGCAGACGGATGCGTTTGCCAAAGAGATTAAAGACCTTTTCCGCTCGAAAATACGGGTGGCGCCCGCCATACGGTTCGCTACGGAAGAGGAGATCGCCGGGATTCAAACGCCACAGATGAGCAGGAAAACAATTAAATTCATAGATTTACGTTAATATAGCGTTATGTATAGAATATGATGGAAGGGAAAAAGAAAAAAACAGGCTTTGCCGTTGTAGGCTGCGGCCATATCGGGAAACGGCATGCCGAAATGATTGTCCACGACACGGATGCGGAGTTGATCGCCTTATGTGATATCCGTCCTCAGGGGGAGCTGGGTATTGAGGCCTATGACGTCCCCTTCTTCTATGATTTCCTGCAAATGCTACAAGCAGGGCTGGATATCGACGTCGTCTGTATCTGTACGCCGAACGGCTTGCATGCCTCCATGTCGATAGAAGCGATAACAGCAGGGTTTCATGTGGTGATCGAAAAACCGCTGGCGTTGACCCTTGCCGATGCCGAAAAGGTGGTGTACGCCTCCCTGAAGTACCGCAAGCAGGCATTCTGTGTGATGCAAAACCGCTATTCGCCTCCTGCCGTGTGGATGAAAGAGATGGTCGATTCGGGTCGATTGGGCGATACCTATATGGTACAGCTCAACTGTTACTGGAACAGGGACGAACGGTACTACAAACCGGGGGGATGGCATGGAAACAAGGCGTTGGACGGAGGGGTTTTATTTACCCAGTTTTCCCATTTTATTGATATCATGTACTGGCTTTTTGGCGATATTTGTACGATTCAGGCACGGTTTGCCGACTTCAACCATGCCAGCCTGACCGATTTCGAAGATTCGGGCATCATTCATTTTAACTTCATCAACGGCGGGATCGGTACACTGAACTATTCTACCTCTGTTTGGGACAGAAACATGGAAAGCAGCCTGCTGGTGATCGCTCAAAACGGCAGCATAAAAATCGGCGGCCAATATATGGATAAAGTGGAATATTGCCATATCAAGGAGTATACCATGCCGGAATTGCCTCCTACCAATCCGGGCAACAACTATGGCGCCTACACCGGATCGGCACAAAACCACCATTTCGTCATACGGAATGTCATACGCGTGTTGTCCGGCACACATACCGAATCCATCACAACAAACGTGCTGGAAGGGATGAAAGTGGTCGATATCATTCAACGGATATATGCGTTGAAATGACCAGACAACTCCCCAAAAAACGATTGACACATTACATATAACTGGGCACAGCCTATACGAGACTGGTGCACGTCCAATACAATGTGGGTAACTCTGGATTAATTTTTATCTTTGCAGAAAATAGTTATCATATCATGAAAAAGCAGTATCTTTTTTTATCTGTCCTGCTGGCCGGATTAATGATCTCCTGCCAGCCCAAAGAGACGGCATCCGTTTCGGTCACTTCCCTGACCTGCGAATACCTTGTCGATCCGCTGGGCATTGACGTCGTGCAGCCCCGGTTAAGCTGGAAAATAGAGCAATCCGGCGATGCAAAAACGGGGCAGTTGCAGACGGCGTACCGCGTTCTGGTCGCCTCTTCTCCCGAACAGCTGGCCGCCGGCGAGGGCGACCTGTGGGACAGTGGAAAAATCAAGTCCGGACAGTCCATTCATACCCTCTACGGAGGCGTTCCGCTGAAAAGCATGCAGCAGTGCTGGTGGAAAGTCAAGATCTGGAACAATCACGGCGAAGTGACTGCCTGGAGCGCTCCTGCGCACTGGGGCATGGGCATTCTCGAACCCTCCGGCTGGCAGGCGCAATGGATCGGCGACCAGCCCGACCTGGCGCTGAAAGACTATGTCGCATACGTAGCCGCTCATTACAACCAGCCTGATTTCGACAGGCAGAAATGGAGCAATCCGCCGGTGCTGCCGTCGCCGCTGCTGCGCAAGTCGTTTGCCGTCAAGGGCGAAGTGAAACGGGCGCAGCTGTATGTTTCATCGCTCGGATATTACGAGATGTGGCTCAATGGCGAACGTGTCGGCGACCATCAATTGGCGCCCGAATGGACAGACTACCGCTACAGCGTACAATACCAGACCTTTGACGTGACCGGCCGCCTCGGGACAGGCGAAAACGTCCTCTCGGCGACACTGGCCGACGGCTGGTGCGTAGGCCGGCTGGCGGGGGTCAAGTGGATGCAGAGCTTTCCGCACCGGGGATTTTACAGCGCCGACCGCCGCCTGATCGCCCAACTGGCCGTGACCTATACCGACGGCTCCACCGACCTTGTCGCAACGGACGGCTCCTGGAAAATCAATCCTGATGGATACATCCGTTCGGCGGATAATTTCGCCGGCGAAACCATCGACGCCCGCAACATCATCCCCGGATGGAACCGCCCGGGCTTTGACGACAGCAGCTGGGCAAATGCGTATGCCGACAACGATATTCACCGGAATCTGGTGGCGCAAAGAAACGAACCGATCCGGATTCACCACGAACTCAAACCTGTCGGCGTCAGGGCATGGAACGGTAAATATATCGTGGATTTCGGACAGAACATCGCCGGGTGGTGCCGCCTGAAAATAAAAGGTAAAGCCGGCGCAACAGTGACGCTGCGCCACGGCGAATGGATCGACAACGACGGTGGCATCTATACCTCCAGCCTCGGATATGCCAAAGCGACGGACGTCTTTATCTTGTCGGGAGGCGACGATGAGTTTGAACCGCGCTTCACCTATCACGGCTTCCAATATGTTGAAATATCGGGGCTTGACGCCGCGCCGTCGCCGGAGATGATCACCGCGAAAGCCGTTTCGTCCGACCCGGCAGTGACCGGCGCCTTTGAGTGTTCAAACCCGAAACTCAATCAGCTGTTCCGCAATATTCTCTGGACACAGCGCAACAACATGTTCAGCGTCCTGACCGACAACCCCTCGCGCGACGAGCGTACCGGCGCCCTCGGCGACATCCAGATATTCTGCCGGAGCAGCATCTTCAATATGGACATGGCCGCGTTTTACACCAAATGGGTACAGGATATGCGCGAGGGCGGCCTCGCCCCGAACGGGCAGTTTTTTTCGATGATCATTTCGCTTGCGCATCCGCCCTATTGGCAGGGCTTTGTTGGCGCGCCGGGCTGGGCGGAAGCCGGTATTATCGTCCCCTGGAGGCTGTATGAAAGCTATGCCGACAGGCGCGCCCTGGAACAGCTTTTCGAGTCGATGAAGAGCCATGTGGACGCTACGCAAAGGGAAAACCCCGACCTGATATGGAAAGTGCGGCACAACCACAACAACGACTGGCTCAACGCCAATACGATCTTCAATCCGCCCGACCCGGATTTCAGCACCACGCGTGGAGGTATCCCCGACGATGTCTTTTCGACGGCGATTTTTGCCCATGCCGCCCGGCTTGTCGCGACGATTGCCGCTACGCTTCAGCGACCTGATGATGCCCGGCATTACGGCGAACTGGCAGACCGGATCGGGGATGTGTTCGCCCGCTCCTACATTTCGCCGGACGGGAAAGTGGAGGGTCATTCCCAGGCCGCCTACGCACTGGCTTTGCACTACGACCTGGTACCCGAAACCCTGCGCGATGCGGCTTTTGCCCATCTGCTGGACTGTATCGAGGAGTACGACTGCCGCCTGTCGACCGGCTTCATTACGACGCCCATGATGATGGAAGAGTTGGTTCGCTACGGACGCACCGACATCGTCTACCGCCTGCTGGAATCCGTCCGTTTCCCATCGTGGCTCTACCTGGTCGACCAGGGCGCCACCACCGTCTGGGAACGCTGGGATGCCTACGTAAAAGGGCGTGGCATTCAACCCACCGGCATGAATTCGTTCGACCATTTCGCATTCGGTTCGGTAGTGGAATGGATGTACCGCCACATCCTCGGCTTCCAACCTAATACAGCGCATCCTGGCTACGAACGGTTCACGATCCACCCCCGCCCGGGCGGTACGCTCACCTGGGCAAAAGGCTCATACCATTCCATCCGCGGCGAAATCGCCTCATCATGGAAAATAGAGCAGGGAGAGTTCACCCTTACGGTCAAAATCCCCGCTAACACCCGCGCCACAATCGTCCTGCCGACAGCCACGCCGGAAGATATCTCGGCGGAAGGCATCCCCGGAAATCCTGTCTATCAAGTCAATGGAGACGAGACATCCGTAACAGTAGGCTCGGGCGAATACCGGTTTTCAGTTACGAATTATGAATAACATGTTTTGTTTATGTCGAAAAAGGCATTAATTTTGTACCAAAATTGGTACGCATTTAATATTTGAAGATATGAGACAGGTAACATCAAGAGAGTTCAGAGATAAACAAGCAGCTATGTTTGACTTAGCCGATAGTGGCGAAAAAATTATCATCAAAAGGGGTAAAAAAAGAGCCTATACGCTTGTTCCTGTTGATGAAAACGATTTCTATCTTTCTTCTGAAGCTGAAGAGAGAATAAAGAAATCAAGGGAACAGTA
>JAISQD010000114.1 GCA_031274415.1 Tannerellaceae bacterium
AGAATAAGCCTTTTACACAAAATTCTCCCTCTCCCAATACCTATATATTGAATATTTTAACTAAAATTACCCGATTTTTTAACGTCTGTTTAAATATTTGCTGCAATGTGGGTTAAAAAAAATCTCGTCCCCGCGTGTCGAAAAAAGCGTTACCTTTGTGCCGTCTAATAATTAAAAAATATGAAAGAATGAAGAAATTAAAGAATGTACTCGTGATTGCCGGTGGAACAGGTCTCATTCTCTGGGGACTGTTTCATATAACCTTTTGAGAAGGGTTGGACTGGAAAAATGAATTAATCAAATTAAACGGGATAAACAGCAATGTGATGCAAATGTTAAATATTGCCGTCATTGTACTTTTATTATCGTTTGGCTGTGTTTTTCTTTTTTGCCACAGAGAAATAGTAAGTACTGGATTAGGAACTGCAATCCTGATGTTTTTCGCATTATTCTGGCTTGCGAGATTAATTGGAGAATTTGTCTTTCCCGATGGTTCGATCATGCTTGGATTAGTCTTGTTTTTATTCGTGCTGCTCTATTTGATACCAGCCATGATTAAGACGGGTATAAATAAAAAATAGGGACTCTTCCGATAATTGTATTAATATCTCGACAAATTGATTTTATCTGAAAAATCGTACATTTGTGAAGTTGTACTTCCGTTTATCATGATAAAATGAAGCTGGCATTCTGTCTATCCGTATTTTAACATCAGCTTCACATCCTCTTTGATTTCTGCAAAAATAAGCTTACTTTCTGCAAAAAAAGTGTGTGTCAGGTAATACTCTTTTCTCTAATTTTGTCATATTTAATATGTCATAGGAAAGTATGTATATGATTTTACGTAAAAACTTTAAGAAACAATCATTATCAGCCGGAGCAGGACTGTTTGTCGCTCCGACGATGCTTCCCGCACCAACATTTGGTGTTATTCATACTGTAAAATACAAAAATAAGTTAACGGGGGGGGGGGGTAAATCGTATTTATTTGTAAATAGCTTTATAAATAAGGTTGTTGCATACTTAATATACCATTTTCTTTTGCAAACGAATAGAGCTGCCGGACACATTATATGTGTGTTCGGTGGCTTTTTTTATACCTGTTTTTTACTATTATCTTATTTGTATTATTATTTAATTTTTAAATCAGTAGTCGTTATGAGAAAAAAAAGAATGTGTTTGCCACAACCCTTTCACAGGATGCCTGTTCGCCTGTTGCAGACGGTTGTATTGTTTGGATTATTGTTTTGTGTTTCACCGCAAAACATGTATGCACAGCAGGAGGATTTCGTCGTTACCGGATCGGTTGTTGACGTTTCCGGTGAGCCGATTATCGGTGTCAATATTATGCAGAAAGGGGTGCGTAACGGGACGGTGACCGATTTGGACGGCCGGTTTTCGCTACGGGTTTCCAAACGGGATGCGACCCTGACATTTTCGTACATTGGTTATATACCGCAAGAGGTGGCGGTGTCCGGAAATACGGTGCATGTCGTTATGAAAGAAGATTTGCAGAACCTGGAAGAGGTGGTTGTCATCGGCTATGGCACAGCCAGGAAGCGGGATCTGACCGGCGCCATATCCACCGTAAAAACGGAGAAGCTGGCAGCCGAAGCGCCCCGCACGGTACAGGATTTGCTGCGTGCCAATTCGGCAGGATTGGCCATCACCATGTCATCCAATGCCAAGGGAAATGCCAATTTGCAGATCCGGGGCGCTAATTCATTGAAAGCGAGCACATCGCCCCTGATTGTGGTGGACGGCGTGATTTATGAGGGCGAACTGGAAGATATCAATCCGATGGATATTGAGACGATTGATATTCTCAAGGATGCAAGTTCCGCCGCCGTCTATGGCGCTAAATCGGCCAACGGCGTGGTGGTGATTAATACCAAACGCGGAAAAAGCGGGAAACCGGCGATTAATTTCAATTTCAATGCCGGTTTTGTAACCGCATCCGACGTACCGGCAATTTATGACGAGGTCAGTATCTTAGACTGGCGGCATGACTACGCCGTGGGCAAACGGACGGACGAATACCTGGCGCAATATCCGGAGATGTTCACCGACCCGAGGAAGCTGAGCGGTGTTAATCAGTTGGACTGGTATAATTACGACCAGGGGACGCCTGTATCTTCCGTTACCGAAGATCAGTTGCTGGCGACCTATCTTTCGCGTCTGGAATTTAAAAGCCCGGAAATCGCCAATTATCTGAAAGGCCGTTTTACGAACTGGCAGGATTTGGTGTTGCAAACAGGGTTTCAGCAGGATTATACGGTCGGTATATCCAATCAAACGGATAATTTGACCTATTACTGGTCGGTAGGCTACTCCGACAGGGAGGGTATCGTTGTGGGGGATGACTTTTCGACGATACGTTCGCGATTGAACCTGGAATCGAAAGTGACCGATTGGCTGTCGGTGGGGATGAATACCGGCTTTTCATCGCGCGATGAAAGCGCCATGCCCTGTGCATGGGGAAACATGATACGTATCTCGCCTTTCGGCGCAAACGACCTGGGCAATCCGGAGGTGGATCCTTTCTTACAGAGGTATCCGACCAACGACCCCGAAGCGCCCAATCCTTTTTTCGATAACTCGTTCCGTGACCGGAAGAAGATGTATACCACGCTGAACTCGAATATCTACGCGCGGTTGACTTTACCCTACGGTTTTGAGTATCAGGTGAACTATATTCCGCGTTACCAATGGTATGAATACTACAATCATGATTCATCCAAGCATATTGGATGGGAGCCTCTTGGCGGCGAGTCAACGCGCGAAACGGAAAAGGTTTTTTCGTGGCAGGTCGATAATATTCTTCGCTGGAAGCAGGTATTCAACCGGATTCATAATGTGGAGGTGACGTTGCTGGCCAACGCCGAGAAATACCAGTCGTGGAAGCAAAAGATGACGACCAGGCAGTTCTCGCCGAGCGACGTGCTGGGCTATCACCGGATGCAGGCGGGGACGATTCCGTTGAATGAAAGCGACGACCAGTCTCAGACGGGCGACGCCTTGATGGGACGTCTGTTCTATTCGCTGATGAATAAGTACATGATTACGGCGTCGATACGCCGCGACGGCTTCTCCGCTTTCGGGCAGCAGCATCCGCGGGCGACATTCCCCGCCCTTGCGCTGGGGTGGGTCTTCACCTCCGAAAACTTCGCGCAGTCGCTGACGGATGTCTTGTCGTACGGCAAGTTACGTTTCTCGTGGGGACAGAACGGGAACCGCTCCATCGGGCGCTACGACGCGTTGTCGGATATGACTTCGGGTGCGCATCCCTATATCGACCAGAACGGGAATATCTATATATCTTCCCAACTTTACGTCAACCGGATGTCGAATGTAGGTCTGAAGTGGGAAAGCACAGCTTCGTATAATGTGGGGTTGGATTTCTCGCTGCTGAATGACAAACTGAGCGGTACGGTTGAGGGCTATCTGTCGCGCACGAACGATTTGCTCGTCGACCGCGCCCTGCCGGAAATCACAGGATTCAGCAGCGTAACGGCCAACCTGGGACAGATCGCCAACAGAGGGCTTGAGATCACGCTGAACGCGAATATCATTGATACGAAACGGCTGGGCTGGAATTCTTCCGTGAACTTCTCCCTGAACCGCCGCAAGATTGTACACCTGTACGGCGACATGGTCGATGTGAAAGACAGCAATGGAA
>JAISQD010000180.1 GCA_031274415.1 Tannerellaceae bacterium
TGGATGTTGTCCGGGAAACTCTTGGATGTTTTTAAAAAACTCTTAGATGTTTCCGGGGAAACTCTTAGATGTTTTCCAACTATTCTCTCGATATTGTTGTCATTTCGGCCAAAACGCCTGCTCTTCCGGTCAAAAATGGAGAAAAATGCGAAAAACACGTCTTCCTGAAAAGAGCCATTTTCTTGACAAATGACAGAAAAAGCGGTTTTTTCGTGTCATTTTGTATTTTGAAAAAGAGCGGGCTTTGATTACGCTTCAGGGATGATGTCAAAGTGCCCATAAATGCGTTGACCCTGTTAAAAAACGGCTTTTGTTTGCGCTTCCCTGAAAAAGTCATACCTTTGTTCCTTCGCAATGCATATGGTAGTATGGACAGAATCCGCTTAAAAGACAAAGAGTTTGAATTGTTTATTCCTGAAAAGGAGATATTGGAGGCTATTAAAAAAATGGCGATTCAGATAGAAAAGGATATGGCCGGAACAAACCCTTTGTTTGTCGGCATATTGAATGGTGCGTTTATGTTTATAGCGGATCTGATGCGTTATCTGGACGGGCCGTATGAACTCACTTTTGCGCGTTATTCCTCCTATCATGGCATCCGTACGACCGGCATGGTGCATGAGATCATGGCGGTAAAAGCGGATATGAAAGAAAGGGTGGTTATTTTGTTGGAAGATATCGTGGATACGGGTTTTACGATGCAGTTTGTTATGAATAAGCTGAAAAAAGAGGGGGCGAAAGAGGTCAAACTGGCGACCATGCTCTTTAAACCTGAGGCGTTGAAATGTGAGTTAACGCCTGATTATGTAGGCTTGGAGATTCCAAACGATTTTATTGTGGGCTACGGGCTGGACTATGACGAACAGGGACGCGCCTACCGGGATATTTATAAAATCGTAACAGGGTAATATGGGATATACAAATTAGAATAAATGCAATATGTTGAACGTGGTAATTTTTGGCGCTCCCGGATCAGGAAAGGGGACACAAAGCGAGTTGATCATTAAAGAATTTGGGTTGGATCATATTTCGACGGGAGAGGTTTTACGCAATGAGATCAGGAACGGAACCGGACTGGGTAAAATTGCGGACGAATATATATCAAAAGGGCTGTTGCTCCCGGATGAGTTGATCATTCATGTACTGACCGGTGTGTTGGACGAAAAGAGAGGAACCAAAGGGGTTGTCTTTGATGGGTTTCCCCGTACGATTCCACAGGCAAAAGCCTTGAAAAAGATATTGAACGAACGGGGGACGGATGTCGCCGTTATGCTGAACCTGGATGTGGAAGAAGATGAACTTGTCCGCCGTCTGCTGGAGCGCGGCAGGCTCTCCGGACGGCAGGATGACAACCCGGATACCATCAAATCCCGCCTGGAGGTCTATCACAACCAAACCGCCCCCTTAATCGGGTTTTACAGGGAAGAGGGGACGTATCATGCGATAAGGGGAACAGGTACGATAGATGAGATCTTCGGCCTGATCAAAAAGAAATTGGAGAGTTTAACAACTGATTGTTAGGACATAAATAAGCGTATGGCTGAATCGAACTTTATAGATCATGTAAAGATTTACTGCCGGTCCGGGAAGGGCGGCAAGGGATCGTCTCATTTCCGGCGGGAAAAATATATCCCCAAAGGCGGCCCGGACGGCGGCGACGGAGGAAGAGGAGGCCACGTTTATTTGCGTGGGAACCGGAACTATTGGACATTGCTTCACCTCAAGTATGAACGGCACGTATTGGCGACAAACGGGGAAGGAGGAAGCGCAAAACGCAGTTCGGGTAAAGATGGTGAAGACAGGGTGATCGAAGTCCCCTGCGGAACGGTGGTATACGATGCCGGGACGGGTGAATATATCTGCGACGTAGTCGAAGACGGGCAGGAGATACTCCTGTTGAAAGGCGGCAGGGGCGGATTGGGTAATTGGAACTTCAAAACGTCAACCAATCAGGCTCCCAGGTATTCCCAGCCGGGCGAACCGGCCGAAGAGCGTGAGATCATATGCCAACTGAAGCTGCTGGCCGACGTCGGGTTGGTCGGCTTTCCCAATGCGGGTAAATCGACGCTGTTATCTGTCGTTTCTGCGGCCAAGCCAAAGATCGCCGATTACCCGTTTACCACGCTGGAACCCAATCTCGGTATTGTCGGATACAGGGACAACCGTTCGTTTGTCATGGCCGATATCCCCGGTATCATCGAGGGAGCCAGCGAAGGAAAAGGTCTTGGGCTGCGTTTTCTCCGGCATATTGAGCGTAACTCATTGTTGCTTTTTATGATTCCGGCCGATTCCGCCGATATAAAAAAGGAGTACGACATACTCCATAACGAGTTAGTGGAGTATAATCCCGGCCTGTTGAACAAAAGCCGCGTACTGGCCATAACAAAGAGCGACCTGCTGGATGAAGAGCTTATAAAGGCTTTATCAGGGGACTTACCGGAAGAGGTGCCCCATCTCTTTATCTCATCTGTCGCCCAAACGGGGATTGCCGAATTAAAAGACCTGTTGTGGCAGGAATTGAACAGGGAGACGTTCCATGAAGCGGCACCTATTGTACATAAAGATCTGGACGTGAGCCTCCTATTTCCGGACGACGGGGAGACACAGGATGAAGGGACCGGACATATTGCCGGTACAATTTAAACAGATTCTAAATGTGTTATAAAGTTAAAGTGCTGTTTTTATGCTCAATTCTCCACAAAATTCCATACATTTGCTACGTGATAATTTTATAAAAAACCAAAAAAATGATTGATTTAATTGGAACAAATGCCGGCCTTGTCTGGAATGGACTAAACGAAGGCGGCAAAATGAGCATGAAAGAAGTAAAGAAAACGACCAAAATCAGGACAGAAAAAGATCTGTATGCTGCATTGGGTTGGTTGGCAAAAGAGGGCAAAGTGGCCTTTGAAGAGATTGAAGGGGAACTCTTTGTTTCGCTTATTTAAAACGATTATTGCGGAGGCGCAGTGTATGGAATGCGCAATATAAAGGTGCGATGCATTGCGTCTCTGTGATTTTATTTTGCCTTCGTTTAAAAATAATTAAAAGACATCTTGTTAGTCTCAATACAAAAAAGTACTTTTGTGTAGAATTTGGTGTAAAATGACCGATGAACAGAAAAGATTGCTGGCTGTATTTGAAGTAAGGGTTCGTGATTTGATGGCTTTTTGTGACCGGCAGAAGCTGCAAATAGACGAGCTGGTCAATACGTTAGGTTCAAAAGAAAAGGAGCTGCAGCAAGCGATGAAAACGATTGAGGAATTGAAAACCAAATGTGACAGTATGTTGACTGCGCGCGTTGTTTCCGTACATGAAAAAGAGGTAAGGGGCGCCAAGATGCGACTGTCGAAGTTAGTGCGGGAAGTAGATAAGTGCATTGCATTATTAAACGAATAAAAGGCGATGGACGATCATAAATTTCTTATACATGTAGAAATAGCCGGAAAGGAGTATGGACTTTGGATTAATCGGAATGACGAACATGAAGAACAGCTGGTGCGCGAGGCCGCCCGGCAGATTAAGAACAAGCTCATTCAATACCGGCAGCATTTCTCGAATTCAAAGATAGATGTAAAAGATATGTTAGCCATGGTTACCCTTCAGTTGTCGCGGGAAAATCTACAACTGGAAGAACAGAATGACACCAGCCCTTTTACAGAAAAGTTGCAACAACTGATAAGCGAGTTGGAACACTATTTGAAGAATACCTGAATAATTGTTTTATAAGATATTTTTCCGCACTGCTTACACACAGAGACAGGGAGAGGAATGTGTGAAGAGGAACGGATTTTTTTATGTATAAATATAGACTTTAATTGTTAGTTAAAATGGAAATGTATATAATCATATCACTAGTAACCTTCCTGGCAGGAAGCTTATTAACATATGTAGGGATGCGTTTTCTTTTCAAATACAAGTACAATTCCGTACTTAAAGAAGCTGAAAAGGAAGCGGAAGTAATTAAAAAGAATAAGCTGCTGGAGGTGAAGGAAAAATTCCTGCATCTCAAAGCCGATCTTGAAAAGCAGGTATCTGCCCGTAATGCAAAGATACAGTCGATCGAAGCGAAGCTGAAACAAAAAGAGCAGGCCGTCAACCAACGGCATGAAGACCTTCAGCGTAAGAGTCATGAAGCGGACAATGTAAAAGAAAACCTGGCGGTACAACTGGAACTGGTTGAACGGAAAAAGCAGGATCTGGACAAACTGCATCAGAAGCAGGTGGAACAATTGGAAGTGCTCTCCGGTTTATCGGCGGAAGAGGCCAAAAAGCGGTTGCTTGAGTCATTGAAAGAAGAGGCGCAATCACAAGCGTCTTCCTATGTCAGCGAGGTCATGGAAGAGGCCAAGATGACGGCAAACAAGGAGGCCAAAAAGATCGTCATCCAATCCATTCAACGGGTAGCAACCGAAACGGCCATAGAGAACTCCATTACGGTATTCCATATCGAATCGGACGAGATCAAGGGGCGCATTATCGGGCGTGAAGGACGGAACATCCGGGCATTGGAGGCCGCTACGGGTATTGAGATCGTGGTGGATGATACGCCGGAGGCGATTGTCCTTTCAGGATTCGATCCGGTGCGCCGCGAAGTCGCCCGCCTGGCTTTACACCAATTGGTACAGGACGGGCGTATCCACCCCGCCCGTATAGAAGAGGTCGTCACCAAAGTACGCAAGCAGGTGGAAGAAGAGGTGGTGGAAATCGGGAAACGCACGGTGATTGATCTGGGAGTACATGGGTTACATCCTGAATTGATCCGGTTGATCGGTAAGATGAAATACCGTTCATCCTATGGGCAGAACCTGTTGCAGCATGCCCGCGAGACAGCCAACTTGTGCGCCGTTATGGCATCCGAATTGGGTCTCAACCCGAAGAAAGCGAAACGCGCCGGTCTATTACACGATATCGGCAAGGTGCCTGATGATGAGCCGGAATTGCCGCACGCCATCCTGGGGATGAAACTGTGTGAAAAATACAAGGAGAAGCCTGATATCTGCAACGCCGTAGGCGCTCACCATGATGAAACGGAGATGCAGACGCTGCTGGCTCCGATCGTTCAGGTATGCGACGCTATTTCAGGCGCACGTCCGGGGGCACGCCGCGAGATTGTGGAGGCCTATATCAAACGGTTGAATGATTTGGAACAGTTAGCCCTGGCCTATCCGGGTGTCATGAAGACGTATGCGATCCAGGCCGGCAGGGAGTTGCGTGTGATCGTAGGCGCCGACAAGATTGATGATAAGGAGACGGAAAACCTGTCCAACGAGATTGCAAAAAAGATTCAGGATGAGATGACTTATCCCGGACAGGTTAAGATCACGGTCATCCGCGAAACACGCGCGGTCAGCTACGCGAAATAGGTGCACGTGCGCACGTGTGGAAAGAATATCCGCCTATGATATGTCGTCATATTGTTGGAAAAGGAAGTCGTTGTAGGGGAAACGGGTGACATGTATCTCTTTCACCCGGTCGTATAAAAGCGTTTTCAACGCCTCGATATTGACCTGTTCCCTGGCGGAGATGAACAGGCAATTGTCCTGTATCTTACCCATCCAGGTACGTTTCAACTCCTCCAGGTCGATGTTTTCGCGTGTACGGGGAGTCAGGTCATCCTCTTCTTTAGGGACAAACGTAAAAGCGTCGATCTTGTTGAAGACCGTGATCACCGGCTTTTCCGTCTTGTCGATCTCTGCCAGCGTCTTCTCCACCACCTCGATGTGTTCTTCAAACCCCGGATGGGAGATGTCCACGACATGCACCAGCAAATCCGCCTCGCGCACTTCGTCCAACGTCGACTTGAACGATTCCACCAGCTCGGTGGGGAGTTTGCGTATAAAACCGACCGTATCCGACAGGAGGAAGGGCAGGTTTTCGATGATCATTTTGCGCACGGTCGTATCGAGCGTGGCAAACAGTTTGTTTTCTGCAAAGATATCGCTCTTGCTCAGCAGGTTCATCAATGTCGACTTCCCTACATTAGTATATCCCACCAACGCGACGCGCACCATTTTCCCGCGATTCTTCCTTTGTATGCTTTTTTGCTTATCAATCTCTATCAGGTCTTTTTTCAGTTTGGAGATCTTATCCAGGATGATCCGTTTGTCGGTTTCCAGCTGCGTTTCTCCCGGCCCGCGCATGCCGACGCCTCCCCGTTGCCGTTCGAGGTGTGTCCACAAACGGGTCAGGCGGGGCAACATATATTTATATTGCGCCAGCTCGACCTGCGTCTTTGCATGGGCGGTCTGTGCACGGCGGGCGAAGATATCGAGGATCAGGTTCGTCCTGTCCAGTATCTTGACCTGCAACTCTTTCTCGATATTGCGCAGCTGTTTGGCGGAAAGCTCATCGTCAAAAATAACCAGCCCGCACTCATGCTCCACCACATATTCCTTGATCTCCCGCAGCTTTCCGGTACCGACAAAGGTGACCGGATGGGGGTAATCCAACCGTTGGTAGAATATCTTGACAGGTTCTGCACCGGCTGTTTCGGCAAGAAAAGCCAGCTCGTCGAGGTACTCCCTCATTTTCTGTTCGTTCTGGCTTGGGGTAATCAGCCCGACAAGCACAGCCTTTTCCGTTTGTGTTTCCGTAATAATCACATCTTTCATGTCACAAACTTACGCGAATTCTTCCGTTTTACAAGTGATCTTTCAAAAAAAACAGGGGGAAGAAGTTTGTCCATTAAAATTTTCTGTATCTTTATGCCGCATCAAACGAGGCACATCATTTAAAATTTTGCTCAATATGAAAGAACTGAAAATGTACATCGATGGACAATTCATCGAAAACGAATCCGGTAAATGGATTCATGTATTAAACCCTTCAACGGAAGAGACCATTTCGCGCATGCCCGACGGACGGGTGGAAGATGTGCGCACAGCGATCAATGCGGCGGAAAAAGCCCAGCCAGGGTGGGAACGCACGCCCGCCATACAACGCGCCGCTTACCTGAAGAAAATCGCGGCGGGTATTCGCAAAAGGGAAAAGGAGCTGACGGATATTATTGTCCGCGAAGGTGGAAAGACACAAGGGCTGGCCAATGTAGAGGTGCTGTTCACCGCCGACTACCTGGACTATATGTCGGAATGGGCGCGCCGGTATGAGGGTGAGATTATCCAAAGCGACCGCCCGCACGAGACGATTCTCCTGTTCAAAAAACCAATCGGCGTCACGACCGGTATCCTCCCCTGGAACTTTCCCTTCTTTTTAGTCGCCCGTAAAGCGGCGCCGGCATTGGTGACCGGCAATACGATCGTCATTAAACCCAGTCAGGTCACGCCCGAAAATGCCTACGTATTTGCACAGATTGCGGATGAAGCCGGTTTGCCGGCAGGCGTTTTCAACCTCGTCAACGGAAGAGGCTCTGTGATTGGCCACGAACTGGCGGCAAACCCGAAGATCGGGATGGTCAGCCTTACCGGAAGCGTGGAAGCCGGCATCAAGACCATGGAGGCGGCATCGGCCAATGTAACGAAAGTCTCTCTGGAATTGGGAGGGAAAGCGCCCGCTATCGTATTGGAAGACGCCGATATCGACTTGGCCGTCAATGCCATTATCGCTTCCAGGGTGATCAATACCGGACAGGTTTGCAACTGTTGCGAACGGGTCTATGTCCACAAAAAGATAAAAGCGTTGTTCCTCGAAAAGCTGATTGCCGGGATGAAAGCCGTCAAAGTGGGCGACCCAAGCGAGATCGCCGACCTGGATATGGGACCGCTTGTTGAAGCACAGGCGTTGAAGTCGGTGACGGAAAAGGTGGAAAAAGCCATCCGGCAGGGAGCGGTATTGGCCTGTGGCGGGAAACGGATCGGTACGAAAGGGTATTTCTTCGAGCCGACCGTCCTGACGGATTGCACCCAGGATATGGATATCATCAAGGAAGAGACGTTCGGTCCTGTCTTGCCGGTTGTTGAATTTGAAGATATCAACGACGCGATCGACTGGGCAAACGACTGCGAATACGGCCTGACATCATCCGTTTATACGCAAAACTTAGACAGGGCATTCCAGCTGATACGCGCATTGAAGTTCGGAGAGACCTATATCAACCGCGAAAACTTTGAAGCGATGCAAGGATTCCACGCCGGATGGCGCAAATCGGGAATCGGTGGAGCCGACGGTAAGCACGGATTGGAAGAATATCTTCAAACGCATATCGTTTATATAGAAACGAAGGGGTAACATGAGGGTTGGATTATTTATCCCATGCTATGTCAACGCCGTTTTCCCCGAAGTGGGCGTGGCGACCTATAAGTTACTGAATTACCTCGGAGCGGATACGGACTATCCGCTCGATCAAACCTGCTGCGGCCAGCCAATGGGCAATGCAGGTTTTGAAAACGAGGCGGCCGGGCTGGCCGGACATTTCGACGCCCTTTTCGAATCGTATGACTATGTCGTATCGCCCTCTGTGGGATGTACCTCTTTTGTGAAAGAGAATTATCCGCGTATCAGAGAGGGAAACGGGCATATCTGCCGGACAAGCGGAAAGATATACGAAGTGTGCGAGTTCCTTCACGACATATTGAAAGTGGAAAGACTTCCCGGCAACTTCCCTCATAAAGTCAGTATCCACAACAGTTGTCACGGCGTACGCAAGTTGCACCTCTCTTCGGCCAGCGAATTGAACATCCCGCCATACTCCAAGATAAAAGATCTGTTATCATTGATCGGGGGGATTGAATGTGTAGAGCCGGAAAAGGCGGACGAATGTTGCGGCTTTGGCGGTCTGTTTTCGATCGAAGAGCCTGCTGTTTCGGTCTGTATGGGACAGGATAAACTATACAGCCATATCGCTACCGGAGCGGCTTATATCACTGGGGCCGACGCCTCCTGTTTCATGCACATGCAGGGAATTGCAAAAAGGGAAAAGCGGGCGATCCGCTTCATTCATGTCGTTCAGATTTTAGCATCCGGGTTATGAGTACACAACACGCACAAGAGGCCGCCCGCTTTATTGCAAACAAAAAGCAGGAGCAATGGCACAATGAAACACTTTGGCAGGTTCGCCGGAAAAGAGACCGGTTGGCCATGGATATTCCCGAATGGGAGGTACTGCGCGAATGGGCAAGCGGAATCAAGATGCATACCCTTTCCCACCTGGACAGATACCTCGAGCGGTTTGCCGCAAACGCTGAAGCGAACGGCGTAAAGGTGCACTGGGCAAAAGACGGCGAAGAACACAACGAAATCGTTTACGGCATACTGAAAGAGCGCGGGGTGAAGAAATTAGTCAAAAGCAAGTCCATGCTGACCGAAGAGTGCCATCTCAACCCGTTTCTTATCCGTAAGGGCATAGACGTAGTGGAAAGCGACCTTGGGGAACGCATCCTGCAATTCATGGACGAACCGCCAAGCCATATCGTCATGCCTGCGATCCATCTGAAAAGAGAAGAAATAGGGGAACTGTTCGAAGAAAAACTGCATACCGAAAAGGGAAATAGCGACCCCGCCTATCTCACACACGCCGCCAGACAACATCTGAGGAACGAATTTCTTACCGCCGATGCAGCGATGACCGGCGCCAACTTCGGCGTGGCCGATACCGGCGACATCGTGGTGTGTACCAATGAGGGGAACGCCGATATGGGAACCTCTTTCGCCCCGTTGCATATTGTCTCCATGGGGATGGAGAAGCTTGTCCCCGACTACCAAGCCCTGGGCGTGTTTACCCGCCTGTTGGCGCGTTCGGCGACCGGACAGCCGGTGACCGCCTACACCTCCCATTACCGCAAACCCCGGAAAGGATGCGAGATGCACCTGGTGATCGTGGATAACGGGCGGAGCAGGGCGATGGAGATGGGCGATCATATCCGGACATTAAAATGCATCCGTTGCGGCGCCTGTATGAATACTTGCCCCGTTTACCGCCGGAGCGGCGGATATGCCTATACCTATTTTATACCGGGGCCGATCGGCATTAACCTGGGTATGCTGCGGTCGGCGGAAACCTATGCAGGGAATCTGTCCGCCTGTTCGCTTTGCTGTTCGTGCAACAATGTCTGTCCCGTCAAGATTGATCTGGCCGACCGGATCTATGCATGGAGACAAAGCCTTGACCCGATAGGCAAAGCAGATAAAATAAAAAAAGGGATATCGAAAGGGATGAAATACCTCTTTTCCCATCCCTCGTTGTACCGTACAAGCCTGAAGCTGGCGCCCCTCCTCCGCTATATGCCTCGTTTCCTGCTGTATAACAACCTCAACAGTTGGGGTAAAGGACGCGAATTGCCGGTATTTGCCAAAGAATCATTTACCTCCATGTGGAAAAAAGGGAAGGTCAACACACACAAATCAAAACGGTCATGAGTAGTAAAGATGAGATATTAACCCGGATAAGGCAGACTGTCCGGACACGGTATGACATGCCGGAAATAAAACCCGACTTTATGGCATACGGCGATAAGACCGCCCGGTTTATCGAAGTCAGTGAAAGCGTAGGCGGACGTGTGGTCATCGCCGGAAAAGGAGAAGATATCAATGACATCATCCGCTCCCTGTACCCCGCAGCAAAAACAATCGCCTCGAATATCCCGGAAATAACCGCCGCAACGTTCAATCCCGATGAAACGGAGACACCCTACGCACTGGACGGGACGGACCTGGCCGTCGTCAGGGGAGAAACGGGAGTGGCGGAGAACGGCGCCGTATGGATCGCACAGAATGTGAAAGAGAAAGCCTTGTATTTCATCGCCGAATACCTCGTTATCCTGCTTGACGCGGAGAAGATTGTCCATAACATGCACGAAGCCTACCGGCAGATACAGCTCAACGACTACGGCTTCGGCCTCTTTATCTCAGGCCCATCCAAAACCGCCGACATCGAACAGGCGCTTGTGACAGGCGCGCATGGAGCAAAAGGCGTAACGGTGATCCTCACTTCAACTGTTTGAACGCTTTCCCGATCATGTCGATCACATCGCTGGCTATCAAACTCTCTTCGGAATGGAAAACAGCGGCAAGGTCGCCGGCCGTGCCGTGTATGAAAACAGCCGCCACAGCCGCTTTTTCAGGTTCGTAACCTTGTGCAAGCAGTCCGAGTATCATGCCGGTCAGTACGTCGCCACTTCCGGCGGTCGCCATTCCCGGATTGCCCGAACCGTTGAAATACATCTTTCCTTCGGGCGTACAAATAGCGGTATAAGCCCCCTTCAGGACGATATAAAGCATATGTTCGGCGGCGAATGATTGCGCTTTGAGCAACCGTTCATACCCGCAACTACTCTCTCCGGCCAAACGGTCAAATTCTTTCGGATGGGGTGTGAGTATGCTTCGTGGCGGGATAAGGCTCAACCATTCTTTGTTGGAGGCTATGATGTTGAGCGCGTCGGCATCCAGAACGACCGGTTTCCGGATAATTTGAAGCAGGCCTTCCAGGGCAGTAGCCGATACGGGACTTTGCCCCAATCCCGGCCCTATGCCGATGGCGGTATAATTCGAACTTTCCGGTACGGAAGTGAACCATTCCTGATGATCATCCAAACTGACCATCGCTTCGGGGAAAGCCGTTTGAAGAATCTGTTCACCACATTGCGGGATGTGAACGGTTAACAGCCCGGCGCCCATACGTAGACAAGATTTGGCGGCCAACAGCGATGCACCCATTTTACCACGACTTCCGGCGATCAGCAAGGCATGTCCGAAAGTTCCTTTATGGGCAAACCTGTCGCGGGGAAGGATGATGCCACCCATGTCCTCTTCGCAGACCAAGTGATAAGGGGTCGGCGTTTTTTCGATGATATCGGGATGGATACCGATATCCAGCGCTTTCCATTCGCCGACATACTGTCTGTTTTCCGGAAGCAGGAACGCCAGCTTAGGAAAGGAAAATGCAAGCGTCAGGTCTGCTTTTATAATGGCGTCAGGGTTATTCGCGCGGTTGTCTTCCCCAAAAAGCCCGGACGGTATATCAATGGCGACTACCGTTGCGCTGGATTCGTTGATATAACCGATCATCGCAGCAAACCCTCCTTCAAGCGGACGGCTCAACCCGGAGCCGAACAACCCGTCGATCACCACATCGCGTTCTCCCAATAAAGGAGGCTTAAATCCTACATTTTTATTGACCTCGGTAAATTCCACCCGCTCCATCTCCAGCAAGCGCTGTTTGTTCTGTGCGCAATCCATCGACAGGCGTTGCGTAGGGTTGAACAGGTAGGTCTCTACCCTGAACGATTCTTCTATCAACAAACGGGAGACAGCCAGCGCATCCGCCCCGTTGTTACCCTGTCCGGCAAAAACGACGACCCGCTTCTGTTTGGAGAAACGCCGGACAAATTCCTGTACAAACAAAGTAGCGGCGCGCTCCGTCAAATCGATTGAACTGACGGGTTCTTTCTCGATGGTATAGGCATCAAGCTCTTTCACCTGACCGGTAGTAAATATCTTTATCATATCTGCTCTTTGGATTATCAGGACATTATCGGTTTTTCTTTTGTTGTTGCCTTTTCAGGTTTTCCTGTTGTTGCCGTTGCGCCTCTTCCAGCCGTTTCATGAAACCGGACTTTTTGGCCGGCTTCTTTTTATTCGCTTCCAATTTGGCCAGCAGCTTTTCTTCATTGATCGTGAAACGGAAAAGAATGGTCTGTAAAACAGTGATCAGCGTAGAGATGAAGTAATAGTAGCTCAAAGCCGATGCACTCTGGTTGAAGAAGACAAGGAACATCAGCGGCATGAGGTACATCATCATTTTCATACCCGGCATTTGTTGCTGCCCGGTATTGGTCATCTCCATATTGAACTTGGTATAGACAATATTGGTGATCGTCATCAACAGGCAGAAGAGGCTGATGTGATTCCCGAAATAGGGCGTGATGACAGGTATGTAGGCCTGCCAGCTCACTATGGCGTCGTAGGTCGACAAGTCCTGCGCCCAAAGAAAACTCTGCTGACGTAGTTCGATCGACGAGGGGAAAAACGTATACATGGCGATCAGGATAGGGAACTGCAGCAACATGGGTAAACATCCGCTCATCGGGCTTGCTCCTGCACGGCTATACAATTCCATCGTCGCTTTCTGACGTTCCAGCGCCTTGTCCTGTCCGGGATGCTTGGCATTGATCGCTTCCACCTGCGGACGAAGTACGCGCATTTTGGCCGACGAGATGTAGGATTTGTAGGTAAGCGGAAACAACAGCAGCTTCACAATCAGGGTAAGCAGGAAGATAATCAATCCATAGCTATGGAAAAAGCCACCCAGAAAGTTGAATACCGGAATGATAAAATATTGGTTGATCCACCGGAAGACACTGGCGCCCAGCGGTACTAATTTTTCCAGATCCAACTGCGCATCCGGCGGCACATCCTTGTCGTAAGCCTTTAAGAGGGCGTAATGGTTCGGGCCGAAGTAGTACCGGAGCGATGTCGCCTCTTTCCCTTGCATGTCGAACGGAAGGGAGGCAATGGTCTTAAATCGTTTCAGGTACGTAGAGTTGGACAACAATTTGGATTCGAGCGTTGCAGCCTCAAAGCCACTGCCGGAGATGAGTACGGTGGAAAAGAATTTATCCTTATAACCGATCCACTTCAGGCGGTTGGACATCTTTTCATTGTCGTCCCTTCCTTCGCTCAGATTCTCTACGTCGCCGGAAAGGAACTTGTAATACAAAGCGGTATGCTGGTCTTCATATTTGCGTCCTTTCTCCTGTTGGCGGATATCCTGTTCCCAGACCAGATCAATGGAATTGGTGCCCGGCGTCAGTATGCCGCCCAGTCCATGCCCCTGTATTGTATAGTGCAACACATAATCGTCCGGCGCCAGGGAGTAGGTAAAATCAAGGTATTCCTCTTCGCCGGCTTTCAGACGCATGGTTACGGTGTGCGGATCGTCTCTCCGGATGGGGGTAAAATAGAGATTCGCCGTGTTGATCACGCGGTTGGAGGCTGTCAGGAGGGTGAAGTCGAGTTTCGATTCGTTGTCCTGAAACAGGATAAGGGGCAAAGAGTCGTGGGTGACATACTCTTTCAGCCGGGCATACGACACGCGCCCGCCTTTATTCGTCAGCCGGATCTCGACCAAATCATTCTCCAGCGTAACCGTCTCTTCCGTACCGTCCGACGCTCCTGCAAACGCCCCGAACAGGTTTTGCATCCGTACCTCCCTGACCGAGTCGGACAGATTTTCCGGTACCTCTTCCATTTGTACGCTCTTTTTTTCTTCACCCTGCAGCGCGAGCTGCTTTTGGTA
Source organism: Tannerellaceae bacterium (assembly GCA_031274415.1). GTDB lineage: Bacteria > Bacteroidota > Bacteroidia > Bacteroidales > Tannerellaceae > DFXE01. The sequence goes on from JAISQD010000180.1 coordinate 14,192, forward strand.
TTCTACCCTCGCTATAGAGTCCTGATAGCGGCGCCGGGCTTCCTGTTGTTCGGCCGTCGGCTTGTTTAACCAGGTAAAAGTGAATAAGACGATTCCGATCAACAGGAATCCTATGATTGTATTTTTATTCATCTAAAAAATATTATTTATTTTCAATTGCAGCTTTCACAAAACTGACAAAAAGGGGATTGGGATTGACGACCGTACTGTTATATTCGGGATGGTATTGTACGCCTACAAACCATTTCAGTCCCGGTATTTCAATCACTTCAACCAGCCCTGTTTCAGGGTTCTCTCCCACACATTTCATCCCCGCCGCTTCGAATTGTGCCCGGTATTGGTTGTTAAACTCAAACCGGTGGCGGTGACGTTCCTGAATATGTTCTTTCTTGTATGCTTGACAGGCTTTTGACCCTTTCTTGAGTGTACATTCGTAAGCGCCCAGACGCATGGATCCTCCCATATTGGTGACATTCTTCTGCTCTTCCATCAGGTCGATGACCTTGTATGGCGTAGTCCGGTCTATTTCGGTAGAATTGGCGTCTTCCAGTCCCAATACGTTACGGGCAAACTCAATCACCATACATTGCATACCCAGGCAAACGCCAAAGCAGGGGATGTTTTTTTCACGCGCATACCGGATGGCGGCAAACTTCCCCTCTATTCCCCGCTGTCCGAATCCCGGAGCGATCAGGAGGCCATCCATGTCCGCCAACAATTTTGCGGCATTGCTTTCGTTCAGTTTCTCCGAATGGAAGAGGTGCAAATCCAGCTTGTGGTCGTTATAAACAGCGGCTTGCAAGAGCGATTCGTCGATGGATTTATACGCATCCTGCAATTCCACATATTTCCCGACCAGACCGATCCTGACGGTTTGCGTCGCTCCGACTTTTCTTTCCAGAAACTTTTTCCACTCTTCCATGCCGGGCGTCGGGCCTGCTTCCAATCCCATTTTATTCAATATCGTCACGTCCATATCCTGACGTTGCAAAACCAACGGTACTTCATAGATCGTCGGCACATCGACGGACTGAATAACGGCCTCTTCAGCCACATTGCAGAACAGAGCCACTTTGTGCAGAATATCCTGTTTCAACAGGTGTTCGGTACGCAAAACCAGCACGTCGGGCTGGATACCCAACTCCTGCAGTTGCTTCACCGAGTGCTGTGTCGGTTTGGTTTTGTATTCTTTTGCCGCAGCAATATACGGGACATAGGTCAGATGCACGCAAATACAGCTCTTTCCCAATTCCCACTTCAACTGCCGGACACTCTCGATAAAGGGTAACGATTCGATATCGCCCACCGTTCCGCCGATCTCGGTAATCACGAAATCGAATTGCTTCTTTGTACCGAGCAGTTTGACATTCCGCTTGATCTCGTCGGTGATATGGGGTACGACCTGTACGGTCTTCCCCAGGTAATCGCCTTTTCGTTCTTTATCGATCACACTTTGGTATATGCGCCCGGTGGTGATATTATTGGCGCGGGTAGTCGGTATATTCAGGAAACGTTCGTAGTGCCCCAAATCCAAATCGGCTTCATGTCCGTCGAAAGTCACGTAACATTCCCCGTGTTCATAAGGGTTGAGCGTGCCCGGGTCAATATTGATATAAGGATCAAACTTTTGGATCGTCACCTTATACCCCCTTGCCTGAAGCAACTTACCCAACGACGCGGCGACAATCCCTTTTCCCAATGAAGAAACAACGCCGCCTGTAACAAAAATATACTTTGTATCTGCCACTATTAATATGATTTTAGTTATCAGAAATATACATGATCATATACCCCAAGAAAACGCAAAGTTAATTATTTTCATTCATTTGCCAATTGCTCCCGCCCTATTTTTATTTACTCCCGTACGATTTTGGTTTTAAGTTCACTCTTTTTGTGAATATCAGAAATGTGTATTACCTTTGCTCAGAAGAAATATTAAATATGAAAATAGTGTTTGAAAAAGCATACTTGCTTGAATTTCGTGAAATATCCAATCCGAACAATATATTTGAAACTGAAATTTGTGCATTAACGGATATAACAAACCATTATAAATAAAAATAGTATGGCAAAAGTAACAGCAAACGAAATAGAATCTTTTCGTCCTGTTCATCCGGGCGAACTTTTAAAAGATGAATTGGAATACCGCCATTTATCACAAAAGGCGGTTGCAAAGCAATTGGGATTGCCATATACGGCATTTAACGAAATATTGAACGGCAAACGTCCCGTAACGACTGATTTTGCCCTGTTTATGGAAGCAGCCTTGGGAGTACCGGCATATATGTTGGTCGGCATGCAAACCGACTACAATTTACAAGTGGCAAAAAAAGACCCGTCTATTATTGACCGCCTTGCCGAAATCCGCAAGGTCGCCGTTATGCTGTAATTATTAGTTATTCACTGATTATGTATCTTCTCCAGCAGATCCGCCCGAGGGATGTTTGACCCCCTCGAAGAGTTTTCTTAATTCATGCATTTTAGCCTGAGTTTTAATCATTATACAATAGAAGATGGAATGCATGTACAGGGCAGGAAAACGGTGAGGTTTCCCTGTCCTGTACATAACAAATCTTATTCCGTGATCTTCTTTACCCAGCCGGAGCTGCCTCTGACGATCAGCGCTTTTTCCTGGATAGCCCAAACCCTGTACGATGCTTCGCCTGCCGGTTTTTTGGCCGTGAAGAGGCGGGCGCCGCTGAACGAATAGACGTCGATCTGTTCGGCCTTAGGCGTATATACCGTCAGGACGCCATGCGAATAATAGACGCTGACGGCGGCCTGCCGGGGCGAAAGGATACCGACCGGCGAACCGGTTGTTACCGTCGCGATGATCTCATCCTCTTCAATCACCGTCCC
>JAISQD010000061.1 GCA_031274415.1 Tannerellaceae bacterium
CCGACAGCCAGTAAACCGGTCAGAAACGCCATGGCCTGTATCCCCGCAACGCCCATCGAAAAAACAATGGCTACCGCCGCCCCGAATCCGGCTCCCGAACTAACGCCGAGAATATCGGGGCTAACCATCGGGTTACGGAATAATCCCTGGTAAGCCGCCCCCGATACCGCGAGCGCTCCTCCGGCAAGAATCGCCCCAAAGATACGAGGCATACGTACTTGCGTAATCAGGATGGGGATATTGTCGTCGGCATATTGATTGAAAAAGATATACTTCAATATCTCGCCGGCAGAGAGGCTATACCGCCCGACGCCAAAGGAGAAAACCGTCGTCACGAGCAGTATAAGCGTCAGTAGTAGAAGCTTCCACATCCCCGAAGGGGGTTCCATTATTTTGCCTTGTTTCATATCTATTATTTTTCAGAAAGAACAAATATCCTCTTGCTTTAGAGGCCGATAAAATGGAGCCATTCCCGTGTATCAGTTTTAATAAGCCAATGCGTCTGGGATTAAGAAAACAGGCTCCGTTTTTCTTAATTTCCAATTCGCTTGCAATTTTAAAAGGACGATGCATCCGACTCGTTTATAAAAGCAAAGCAAAAACCATGCCGTTTGACACAGCATGAATATAATCAGCACATTATGTGCTTTTCCGGGGAGGCAGAGGAAGAAAGGCAGATATACCAAAATGTATGATTTATCCGGTATGTTTTACAAAAATGTAGTCATTGAGACAGAGTCGCAAGGTGTTTCGTCATTCATTTGCGACACATAAAATCAAATCACATGCCATAAAAGTAAAGTGAAAGTAAAGTCGGAATCGGAATTTCTATCGTATGATTTTATATTGCTTACTGCCTGTCGCCGTTTCTACGGAGAGGATATAGATGCCTGCGGGACATTCCTGCACGGGAAGCGAGACTTCGGGCGATCCGGGTTGAAAGACCCTCTCTTTGACCAAACGTCCGTACAGGTCGAAAAGCGTAAGCTTCCGTATGACGGCCTGATCGGTTGTCCGTACATGTATGGCGGATGCCGTTACACGAACAACCGGTTGCGCTGCGGGCAGGTCATGGACTGATGTTATTGTCTCTGTTTCCACCGGCAGTTCGGTTACTGCACCCTGTTCGCCCCGGACGGGTTTCCATTCCTTTCCGCCGTCCGGCTTGTAAAACATACGGATCCGGTCCCCCTCTTCTATGTTGGCGGAGATCCGGTACGTTTCGCCTGTATCGTCGTATATGGCGTAACCGGATTTTATAAAGATGGAAAATATGCCCAGCGTTTCTTTCCTACGCCCTTCCTGATCGATCAGGAAGAATCCCATTTGCCCGTCAAAGTCGCGTGTCCCGTAATCGTATACAGGCGAAAAGGCAATCCGGAAGAGGATGTCACGCGTGATGGCATCGACGTCGGTTGTCAGTCCGGTTGTCTGGGACTGCCCTTTGTCTATAAAGAAAAACTCGTGGTTTGACGCGGAGCCGCTTTGCGCTTCTTGCATACCGATAACGGCGTCCTGATCGAGCGAAAAACCGGCGCTTTGGCCTACATGCCTGTCCGGATCCATACTTGAAAGCAGGAAATAACCGTTAGACACTCCGCCCCATCCCCAATTGACATGGTAATAATTTCCCGAATTATACCCGTTGATGATGAACTGGTGTCCTCCTTCATTGGCGCTGACGCCGGCATATATGACCGGACGGTCGTTGTTTAGCTCCTCCCGGATCAGGGCATGCCACTCGTCGTCGTCGTACAGGTTTTTAAATGCCAGGTACATGCTGTTGTCGTACCCGAAGTGGTTGATCAACGCTTTCACGACGTCCTGCGTATATGCCCCGCTTGACGTCGCGGTATAATCCATCTCAACCGCTACGCCGGCATGGTATAACAGCGTAGCGACCGCATCTTCCTCTTCGTCGCTCCAGTCATGCGGGTTGATGTCCGGCATAAGCCCCCATTGGTAGGGGACATCGAAATCGACCGAAAGAGAGATCTTTTTTTCTCTCGTCACATAGCTGTGGCTACCGTTTCCCGTCAACGGCCATTCATGGTATTTCATGGCGATACCCATGGCGGTGGCGACACAGCCGGCCAGCGAACGCTTGCTCCCGTCCATGGGACATTGTTTGTTGTATGGATCCGACTGGCTCCACGAAGCGGTGGTCAGAAGGACAGATGCCGACATGGCCGGAGGAGTTCCTCCCAGCAACTCGTCCCATTTCCGCCTGTTCTCCTCTGTAGCCATATCCCCGTTCTCTATCATCAGGGAGATTTCCTTTTCGTAACCGGCCAGCCAGTTTTTCAAGTTATCGGGTAACGCTTCGGGCCGAAAACCTCCTTCCTCCGAGTAGGCCAGCACCGGAACGGCGTTATCTTCTGCCGAGACGATGACAAAGCCGCCGTTATCGGCTATATTGTATACATAAAAGAGGGGTAACGGTTCCGACCGCAAGGTGGCGCCGTCCGCTTTTGTCGCAGTATAGACCAACGTTAATGAGGGGGGAAGGCTTCGCAAGCTCCCATGTGTATAACCTGCCGCAAAGTTGGATGCTGCGCGGTATGCCGATTCCCTGTCTATTTGCTTTGCCGACAAGTTTCCGAGCGACAACAACAAAAGAATGAGATGTGTGATACGGATTTTCATACAACCATATTTCAATTTGCAGATAAAAGTAAGTAAAAAAATTGATTTTAGGCATAACAAGAACATGAATGCATGTGGATTGCGCTAAAAAAATGCAGAACTAACCATTTTTTGATTATCTTTTCCCGAAAATTAGCATTCAATGAAAAATCTCAGTTTAAGCGAATGGATTAGAAACTTAGAGGTACACGGTTTTAATACCTTTTTTTTTGAGAAAGTACGAGAAAGTTTTCCTCATGCTTCTGAACAAAGCCTTTTCAATTCTCTTTATCGTCAGACGGTAAAAAAGAGGATTGCTTCTGTCCATAAGGGATTTTATGTCATTATTCCACCTCAATATGCAGCAAAAGGAATAGTTCCTCCCATTTATTATATAGATCAGTTAATGGGATATTTAAACAAACCTTATTATATAAGTTTGCTTAATGCCGCAGAACTATTTGGTGCTGCTCACCAACGTCCACAGCGTTTCTCTGTTATGACGGTTTATCCATCGTCCAATGTCTCAAAAACGAAAAATAATATTCTTGAATGGGTTTACAGGAAAGATATTCCCGAAAAATTCTTGCAAACAAAAAATTCGGAAACCGGAACTATTCGTTTTTCCAACCCTGAATTGACAGCCATAGATTTGGTGCAGTATGAAAAGCATATAGGCGGTCTGTCCAGAGCAGCAACCGTTTTAGAGGAACTGACGGAACAAACCGATTTTTCAAAGATTTCAAATGAGTTACTCGATTATACATCTGTTTCTGCAATACAACGGCTTGGTTTTATATTAGAAGGTATTCTGGAACAAAATGAACAGGCTGATATTTTATACGAGCAGCTACGCATCTACGGAAAGAGATTGAATTATGTTCCGTTGAGTACTCGTTCTAAAAATAAAAAAGCCGAAAAAGACACCCGTTGGAAAATATATATTAATACAGAAATAGAATAGAAAAGGCTAAATCTTTTTTTGAGGTGCTATGGTGAGATGTCTCCGCGCGTTCGCTTCGCTCTCTTGGTTATCATGACGACGAATATAATCGCCTGAAAATCAATAAGTACCCGTCATTGCGA
>JAISQD010000076.1 GCA_031274415.1 Tannerellaceae bacterium
ATTTTTAAAAGGACGGGAGTGATTTTTAAAAGGTCGGGAGTGATTCTCACACGGGACGGGAGCAATTTTTTTTTGGACGGGAGTAATTTTTTTGATCCTGTGTTTAGGTTCAGCTACCCAGTTAGTCCGTCATCACGGGTTAGTTAGAGCGTTACCACGGGCTAGTTAAAAACCGGAAGGCAACATGATAGAATGACGAATAAACGGCTTTTTCTTATATCGAACTCACGTTATTATTACTATATTTGTGTGTTTTGTATGAACTTTTAAATACTATTATTCTAATGGGCACACGCATTACTACAATTTTCTTTTTCCTCTTTAGCTTGTCGTTAACGGCACAGGTTAGGTTGGATGGTTATAAACAAGCCGACATTCATCCACAACTTTTTGAAGGGCGTTGGAAAGCACGCTGGATATCCCTGCCGGACGAACCGGCAAATGTATATGGAGTATATCATTTTAGAAAAACGTTTGAGATAACGGATGTCCCGGACAAATTCATTGTACATGTCTCGGCGGATAACCGTTACAAGTTATATGTCAATGGCGCGTTTGCTTCGTTAGGCCCGGCGCGCGGTGATATGTACAACTGGAATTTCGAGACAGTTGATCTCTCCCCGTGGCTGAAAAAAGGGAAGAATACCCTGTCCGCCGTCGTTTGGAATTATGCTGAGAAGAAACCGGCCGCACAGATCTCGTACAATCAGACCGGGTTTATCTTACAGGGGAACGGTGCGGCGGAAGAGGTCGTTAACACCGGCCACTCATGGCGCTGCATGAAGAACAAGGCATACAGTCCGTGGGAAGAATGGAAGACGGATGGGCATACCGTTGTCGGGGCAGGCGAACTGCTGAACGCTTCGTCCTACCCCTGGGGATGGGAGTTGCCGGAATATGATGATTCCGGATGGCAGGCGGCCCACGCCGGAAGAGAAGGAGCGGTGAAAGGGGCAAGGGATTATCACGGGCGGTTGTTGATTCCCACTCCCATACCTCAGATGGTCATGGAACCGGAGCGGCTGGCTGCCCTGCGTATAGCCGAAGGGGTCAAGCCCCCGTCCGATTTCCCCCGTCAGTCGACGCCCATCACCATACCGGCACATACCAAAGTGCGCCTGTTACTGGATAACCAACAGCTCACAACCGGTTATCTTTCGCTCCAGTTCAGCAAGGGAAAAGATGCGGAAATAACCATCGGGTATGCCGAAGCCTTATATGGCGAAGGGGAAAACGGCGAGAGGATCAAGGGCAACCGCGATGAGGTCAAGGGAAAAATGTTTCTCGGATACCAGGATAAGATCATTGCCGACGGCGGGGAGATGCGGAGCTTTACCACGTTGTGGTGGCGGACATGGCGTTATGTGGAGCTTCAGGTTTCGACGGCGGCCGACCCGTTGGTGTTGGACGATATCTACGGGACATTCTCCGCCTATCCCTTTGAACCGGCCTATACCTTTACGGCGCCCGGACACCCCGAACTGAACAGGATGCTGGATATCGGTTGGCGTACCGCCCGTCTCTGCGCGGGCGAAACATACATGGATTGCCCCTATTACGAACAGTTGCAATACTTCGGCGATACGCGCATACAGGCGATGGTCACCCTGTACAATACGCACGATACCTATATGGTAAAGAAAGCGATCGAACAGGGACGCCAATCCATTGTTGCCGACGGTATTACCATGAGCCGTTACCCGACAGTCCTCCCCCAGTTTATCCCCTCTTTCTCCCTCTGGTGGATCTGTATGGGGCATGACTACTGGATGTATCGCGGCGACGAGGCCTACCTGGCAACCCTGCTTCCCGCCTACCGCGGCATCCTTGCCTGGTTTGAACAATGGCTGAAAGAGGATCACAGCCTTGCCTATATTCCCTACTGGTTCTTTGCCGACTGGGCGGGCGGATTTCCCGATGGCGAGCCTGTCCGCGAGAAAGGGGGGAACTCCGCTTTCCAGGATTTGATCTATCTCCTCACCCTTGAAGCGGCTGCCGGGATGGAACAGGCTTTCGGCCTCCTTTCCATGTCGGAACATTATTATGAGCTGGCCGGAAAGATCCGCTCCACCATTCACGATAAATATTGGGACGACACCCGCCAACTCTTTGCCGATACACATGATCACCGGAGCTTCTCGCAACATGTCAATTCGTTGGCCGTCCTGGCCGGTGTTGTTTCCGGAAGCGCGGCCATCGACCTCATGGAGCGCACCCTGTCGGATCAGGATCTCATACAGGCGACGATCTATTTCCGTTATTATGTTCACCAGGCATTGAGCCAGGCCGGTCTGGGTGATTTACTGCTTGATAACCTGCAGATATGGCGCGACCAGATCGCGTTGGGATTAACGACATGGGCCGAGATGCCCGAACCTTCCCGTTCCGACTGCCACGCATGGGGATCAAGCCCGAATATTGAGTTTTACCGTATCCTGCTGGGGATCAACAGCGATGGCGCCGGATTCAAACAGATACGCATAGCCCCCGCTTTGGGAGACCTGAAAGAGGTTTCCGGCACAATGCCCCACCCCTCAGGATCAATCACAGCAGCATATAAAATAGACAAAAAAGGAACGCTCTCCGCCACCCTGACCCTCCCTCCCGGAACAACCGGCACATTCGTCTGGAGAGGCCTTACCTACCCCCTGAAAGCCGGACGGCAAGAGGTGAGAGTTGAGAGTTGAGAGTTGAGAATGGAGAGTTGAGAGTTGAGAGTGGTGTGCGCCATTTCCCTTTTTGATAAACCTGGTTTATTGGAATCTCGCAAAGATGACGCACACCACTCTCAACTCTCCACTCTCAACTCTCACCTCAATTCCCCAACGGCTTCTATTTCGACAAGTCCGTTCTTGGGTAATGTCTTTACGGCTACGGCTGAGCGGGCGGGGAAAGCGCCGTTGAACTGCGAAGCGTATACTTCGTTTACGGCTGCGAAGTCGGCCATGTCGGTTAAGAATACGGTTGTTTTTACGATGTCGTCTATGCTGTAGCCGGCTTCGGACAGGATGGCGTGGATGTTCTTGAATACCTGGGTTGTTTGTTCTTTTACCCCGCCCTCGACGAGGTTTCCCGTTGCGGGGTCTATCCCCAGCTGGCCGGACAGGAAAAGCATGTTTCCCGCCTGGATGGCCTGGCTGTATGCGCCGATGGCGGCGGGTGCGGCAGTGGTTGCGATTATTTTCTTCATTTTATGTGTTGTTTTAATGTGTTTCCCTCTCTTTTATTTGTTGGCGAACCGCTTCGTAGATCATGATCGACGAAGCAACGGAGACATTCAGCGACCCGATGGTTCCCATGATGGGTATCTTGACTAAGTGATCGCAGATCAGCAGGTTCTGCGTGGATATGCCGGTATCTTCCGCACCCATGACAATCGCCACCGGCCCGTCGTAGGATACGGCGGTATAGTCGTCCGCCGCCTTTTCGGTGGCGGCAATCACTTTCACGCCGCTATTTTTCAGGAAACGGATCGCCTCGTTTATGCTCCTTTCCCGACACACCGGCAAGACGTGCAGTGCGCCTGCCGACGTTTTTACGGCATCTGCATTGACCGTCACACTTCCTTTCTCCGGTATCACGACAGCGTCTACGCCGGCGCATTCGCACGTCCGGGCAATCGCCCCGAAATTGCGTACATCCGTTATCCCGTCCAGCAGGACGACGAAAGGGCTTTTCCCCTGTTCATAGAGGAATGGGATGATGTCTTCCAGGCGTTGGTAGGTGACGGCTGGGATAAAAGCGACCACCCCCTGGTGGTTCTTTCGCGTGACGCGATTGAGCCGCTCGGCCGGCACACGCTGTACGGGGATATCCCTCTCCTTCAAGGCATCGAAGAGTTCTTTGGAGAGATCGCCTTGCAGGTCTCTTTTCACCAATACCTTATCAATCTCTTTACCGGCCTGTATAGCTTCAATAACGGCACGGATGCCAAAAATCATTTCATTTTCTTTCATCGGATTCTTGCTTCTGTATTTATATGTGCAGCAGCTCCTTCGCGTTGGCGAGGGATGCTTCGGTTACCGTCGCACCGCTCAACATGCGGGCAACCTCCCTGATTCGTTCGTCGTTGTCCAGCCTTTTGATTTGCGTGACGGTCTGTTTGTCCGTATCTTCCTTATAGACAAAATAATGCTCTTTCCCTTTCGAGGCGATCTGGGGCAGGTGGGTAATGGCGATGACCTGCATTTTCGTTCCCAGCTCCTGCATAATGTCGCCCATCTTATCGGCGATATCGCCGGATACCCCCATATCCACTTCGTCGAAGATAATCGCCGGCAATGCCGTAAAGCCGGCGATCATTGCCTTGATACAAAGCATTAGACGGGATATTTCCCCGCCGGAAGCCGTTTGTGCGACCCGTTCGGGTTCGCTGCTTTTATTGGCCGAGAACATAAACCTGACCTCGTCCATCCCGTCGCTTTCAGGCTCCGTCTTCGGGACGAAATCAATACGGAAACGGGTATGTGGCATCCCCAAAAGAGCCAGTTTAGCGGTCAGTTGATGGCTTATCGCTCCGGCGGCTTTCTTGCGTTGGACGCTGAGTTGGTTTGCCTGCGCCGTCAGTGCGGCGTATGACGCTTCGGTCTCTGTTTTCAGGCGGTCGACCTGTTCATCGAACGAATCAATCTCTTTTAGTTGGAGGTCGTATTGCTCTTTGAGGCGGATAAGCTCTTCAACCGTCGCGACGCGGTGTTTCTGTTGCAGGGTGTAAAGCGTATCCAGCCGTTCGTTGATCCATTGATGACGCTCCGGGTTAAATTCCACATTCTCTTTCAGGGCGGCTGCTTCGGAGGCCAGGTCGTTCAGGTCGATATAAGCCATACGAAGCCGTCCGGCAATCTCATTAGCTTGTGGATAGTACCGTTCCAGCGAGCCGGCGGCGCCCAATGCCTCCTTGATCATTTGTACGCACCCTGCGCGGTCGTCGCCATTGAGCAGTCCGGTTATTTTGTACAAGCCGTTTTTGATCTCTCCGGCATGTGAGAGCGTTTCCAGTTCCTGTTCCAGCTCTTCCTGTTCGCCCGCTACAAGGTGGGTTTCGTTCAACTGTTCCAGCTGGAAACGGATATAATCTTCCTCCTGTTTGGACAGGGCGGCTTTCTCCGTCAGCTCTTTCAACTCCTTCCGCAAGGATTGGTAACGGGCATATTCTTTCCGGTATTGCAGCAATAATGGCTCGCTTTTGGACATGACATCCACCACATTCAGTTGGAACTTATTGTCGGCCAACAGCAGGTTTTGGTGCTGCGAATGGATATCGATCAAACGATTACCCAACTCCTTCAGCGCATTTAAAGAGACGGGGGAATCGTTGACGAAAGCGCGTGATTTTCCGGAAGCAAACAGTTCGCGGCGAAGGATACACGCATGCGTATCATACTCCATGTCATGTTGCAGAAAAAGCGTCTCCAATTGATACGTTGAAATATCGAATACCGCTTCCACGATACATTTATCTTCGTCCTTTTTTATGCTTTTACTGTCAGCCCGCTGCCCTAAAACCAGCGCTAACGCCCCGAGTATAATGGATTTTCCGGCTCCGGTTTCGCCTGTGATAACCGTAAAAGCGTCGTTAAAAGAGATATCCAGGCTATCAATCAACACATAATTTTGTATGAACAGGGATTTCAGCATAACCTCGATTAATTTTTTAATGGATTTAAACGGGTACTTTCCGTCGGATACAGCGTGGAAAGCAGTTTATAACCGGCCTGTTTCTCCTGCGTGTTGGCTTTGGAATAGATGGCGACCACCTCGTCCAGCTTCGCATCCGCAAACATCTGCAGCAAGACCGACATGGGGCGGGCGCTTTTTATCTGCTCCAACGCCGGCAGGGTTTCGAGGATGGTCGTCCGCCCGCGGTCGGGGTTCGCCGCCATCTCATCCAACCCCTTGCGGTGATAGGTATACCACATGGTATGGAACAGGTCTGATGTATTGTCCGTTAAAGCGGTGATGACGGCATGGCGGTTGCGGTCGCTGTCAAACGCTTTCCAGCCGTTCCATCCGGGGTTGGATTGCGCCATGTTGACGATCTGTTGTGCCTGCTGGAAAAAGACGTTCCCTCCTTTAAGCGAAAAGCTGTCGAAATCAAGCCCGAGTATCGTATAAATATAGAAGACAATAGTAGCCGTCAGGTTGTTGCTTAGCGCATTCTCGACGTAGTCCAACTGTTCAAATTCGGTGTACTCGAAATCGAGTTGGCGGTCGCGGAAGTTCAACAGGGTCGTTGTATAGCTTGAGTTGTAGGCCGGACGACGCGCCTGTACCTGTATTTCCGACTTGAAATGGTTGTCATCCTGTTCGTTGATAATCAGGCTTATCGTACAATCAATCCGTTCATTGACCGCAAAAGCGGCATCCGACCATTTCCTGCTGTTCACAAATTCCGTCAACGCAGTCTCGAGGGTGGTAAAAACCTGTTTGTTCGTCCCTTGCACCTTATCGCTGTTGATGGATATCCGGGCATTCAGTTCCTGCGCCATCCCGATAAAGGGGAATGATACGCTGAGGAAGAGAAACGCCCATATTCTGCCTGTTCTCATGTCAATAATGTTTCCAACTTATTCATAATGTCCGAAGCCACATCCTGTTTATCTTTCAGCGGAAAGTGCAGGACTTCCCCCCTGTTGTCGATAATGGATATCCTGTTTGTGTCGACACGGAAACCGGCGCCCGGTTCGCAAAGTGAATTTAAGACGATAAAATCAAGATTCTTCCTCTCCAACTTGCTCTGCGCTTGTTCCAGTCCATCGTTTGTCTCCAAGGCAAAGCCTGCCAGTATCTGCCCTTTCCGCTTCATCGCACCCAGCGTTGCCGCAATGTCTTTATTGGGCGTCAGGTGCAGTGTCATATCCTTTGCGGATTCCCGTTTGATCTTTTCCGTGGAGATGGTCTCCGGCCGGTAGTCGGCTACCGCGGCGCACAGGATAGCCGCATCGACTTCCGGAAAAGCGGAAACGGCCGCCTCATACATCTCCTCCGCCGATTCGACATCGATCCGTTTGATCGCAGGATGTGTGACGGATAAGGAGACGGGGCCTGTGATCAGTGTCACGTCCGCCCCACTCCGGGCACACACCCCGGCAAGGGCAAACCCCATCTTGCCCGACGAATAATTACCGATAAAGCGGACAGGGTCTATCTTTTCATACGTAGGCCCCGCCGTGATTAGTATCTTTTTTTTTTGAAGCGTGTTTTGTGCGGAAAAAAAATCCTCCAATATCCCGATTATCCTGTCCGGCTCTTCCATCCTGCCTTTCCCCTCCAGATGGCTGGCCAATTGCCCTTCCGCCGGCTCAATGATGTAATTGCCGAACGAGCGCAACCTCTCCAGGTTCTGTTGCGTAGCGGGATGGGCAAACATATCCAGGTCCATCGCCGGCGCAATGAACACCGGCGCCTTGCACGACAGGTAGGTCGTCGCCAGCATCGTGTCGGCAATGCCGTTCGCTATCTTTCCTATGGTGGAAGCCGTAGCCGGGGCAATCAACATGGCGTCTGCCCAAAGCCCTAAATCGACATGGCTGTTCCAGAAGCCGTCGCGGTTGGAAAAAAACTCGCTGATCACAGGATGGCGGCTCAGCGCCGAAAGCGTAACGGGGGTGATGAACTCTTTCCCCGAGGGGGTGATCACCACCTGCACATCGGCGCCTTTCCTTATCAATCCGCGGATAAGGTAAGCGGCTTTGTAAGCGGCGATACTTCCTGTAATGCCCAATATAATCTTTTTGTCTTTCAGCATCCTTTATCTATTACAAACGTAACAACAAAATCTGACGGGCGGCCGGCGCGTCGATATTGGCATGTTCGCCTAATTTCCACCCCATCCGGG
>JAISQD010000211.1 GCA_031274415.1 Tannerellaceae bacterium
GGCTTGACGACGGGGAGTTGTTCCGCAAAATCGTTTACTCGCTGGAACGTACCCACTTGGCAACAGATGCGTCGAGAATGGATTTGCTGTTTTCGCTTATCCTCGCGTTTGACTATGACCTGAAAATAAGCGCCATGAACCAGTATATGAAAACGGACATACTGGATTCGGCCGACCTGGCGGATTTGCTGGAGAAAATACATAATCAGTGAATAACTGCACGAAAAAGTTGCATATAAAAAAATAACTCCTTTACTTTGCAACTCATAGTTAAGATTTTGGTTAATTACGAAGGAGTGGCTTGTGAAAGCCGCTCTTTTTTTTCTATAGAATTTTCTTTTTTTGTTATACGTGCTTATAGATTCGCCATTTTTATCTAAGTTTGCGGCTGAATTTCTGAACACAAGGTATTTACACAAAAAGAACACGTATATGGCATTAAGATTTATCACAGCCGAAGAGGCTGCTTCATTTGTACGCCACAATGACAATGTGGGGTTTAGTGGGTTCACACCTGCCGGGTGCCCGAAAGCCGTTCCTGCTGCAATTGCAAAAAGGGCGAGGGAAGAACACGAAAAAGGCAATCCATTTCAGATCGGCATGTTTACCGGCGCTTCTACCGGCGATAAACTCGATGGCGAACTATCCAGAGCCAAAGCCATCAAATTCCGTACGCCTTACCAGTCGAATAAAGACTTGCGCGCATTGCTCAACGCACGTGAGACGCACTATTTTGATTTGCATTTATCCGAGTTGGCGCAGTACTTGCGTTACGGCTTCCTCGGCAAAGTGGATGTCGCCATTATTGAAGCTGCCGATGTGACGGAAGACGGCGAGATCGTACCGACGGCTGCCGTAGGTATCACGCCTACAATCTGCCGGTTAGCCGATCGTATTATCATTGAATTGAACAAACGTCACCCGAAAGAGATCAAAGGGATGCATGATCTGTACGAACCGCTTGACCCTCCTTTACGCCGGGAAATCCCGATCTATTCGGCGTCCGACCGTATCGGGCTTCCTTATGTCAAGGTGCCGGCGGAGAAGATTGTCGGCGTTGTTGTGACGGAGGAAGAAAACGAAGGAGGCGCTTTCACGCCGTTAGACGATACCACCCTGTCCATCGGACGGAATGTGGCCGCTTTCCTTGTCAGTGAGATCAAAGCGGGACGTATCCCCGAAGAGTTTCCCCCGTTACAGAGCGGGGTGGGCAATGTCGCCAACGCGGTGTTGGGTTGTATGGGCGAAAATAAAGAGATCCCGGCCTTCAATGTCTACACGGAAGTGATCCAGGATGCTGTGATCAAGCTGATGAAAGAGGGGCGTATCACGTTTGTCAGCGGTTGTTCCCTGACCGTCAGCAACAGCGTTCTTCACGACATCTATACGCACCTGGATTTCTTTAAAGACAAGCTGTTGCTCCGTCCGCAGGAGATCTCCAACAATCCGGAAGTAGCCCGCCGTATGGGGCTGATCGCCATTAATACCGCGTTGGAAGCGGATATTTTCGGGAACATCAATTCCACGCACGTTTCCGGTACCCGTATGATGAATGGAATCGGGGGATCGGGAGACTTTACCCGTTCGGCCAGGCTGTCGATCTTTACCACTCCGTCCACCGCTAAAGAGGGGAAAATCAGCGCCTTTGTCCCGATGGTGTCCCATTTGGATCATAGCGAACACTCGGTGAAGGTCATCATCACCGAATACGGCGTCGCCGATTTGCGCGGCAAATCCCCGATACAACGGGCATATGCCATTATTGAGAACTGTGTCCATCCCGATTACAAGTCTTTGCTGACTCAATACCTGGAAATGGGTATCAAAGGACAGACACCTCAAAACCTGAAATGCTGCTTCGCATTCCATCAAGAACTCGCAGCAAGCGGCGACATGCGGAATACCGACTGGAGTAAGTATAACAGGTAACAAAATCACATTTGTCGGGAAAACCTTTTGCAAAATTTGGTTGTTTCCTTTAATAATTATACATTTGATTTTTAATCTATGGAAGCGGTTTCCTAAATTAAAAAACTTAACCTAAACATGTATCAAATGTATGAGTTACCTTGAATTTGACAAGACGATAATGATAAATTTACAGGAGTCGTTGAGTCGGGAAGTCCTTCGAACCAATCGTAAAGGCGCCTATCATTGTACGACTGTTGTTGATTGTAATACACGGAAATACCACGGGTTACTTGTCATTCCCGTGCCGGACATTGATGACGACAACCATGTACTTTTATCATCGCTTGATGAGACGGTTATTCAGCATGGCGCAGAATTTAACCTTGGGTTACATAAGTATGAAGGAGAGAACTTCAGTCCGAAAGGGCATAAGTATATCCGGGAATACAGTTGCGACACTGTGCCCCGTACCCTTTACCGGGTAGGAGGCGTGATTTTCTCAAAGGAGAAGGTTTTTTCCATGTATGAGAACCGCATACTGATCAAGTATACGCTGGAAGACGCCCATTCGGCGACGACGCTTCGTTTCCGCCCCTTCCTCGCTTTCAGGAGTGTCAAGAACCTGGCGCAGGCAAACGGGGCGATCGATCAGTCGTATGCGGAGATATCGAACGGGATCAAGATGCGTCTTTATCACGGATATCCCGAACTGTTCATGCAATTCAGCAAGAAAGCCCGATTTGTGTTCGAGCCTTACTGGTACCATGGGATAGAGTATCCCAAGGAACAGGAGCGCGGGTATCCGTATAAGGAAGACCTCTATGTGCCGGGCTATTTCGAGCTGCCGATAAAAAGGGGGGAGTCCATCCTGTTCAGCGCAGGAGATACCGAAGCGGTACCTTCACGCCTGAAGGCATTATACGAAAATGAAGTGCATACGCGCACGCCGAGAACCAGTTTTTTCAATTGCCTTAAAAACTCGGCGCAGCAATTTTATTTCCGCCCTAAGGAACAGGATGCCTACCTGTTGGCCGGTTATCCCTGGCTCAAAACACGTGCGAGGGATCTGTTTATTTCGTTGCCCGGATGCACGCTCTCTATTGACGACCCGGTGCGTTTCGAGAAGATTATGGATACGGCCATCCCTGCGTTGAGGCATTTTATGAAAGACGAAACGCAGGATCCCGTCATTATGGAGATCGACCGGCCGGACGTCCCTTTATGGTGTATCTGGGCGATCCATCAATATGCGCTGGGCGAAGGGATCGACCGCTGTAAAGCGCTTTATGGCGAGATCGTTTCGGAAATCATACACTATATGATCAACCAGGGACATCCCGATATGGGATTGATGGATAACGGATTGTTGTATGCCAACGGAAGGGAGAAGGCGATCACATGGATGAATTCTACCGTAAACGGAAGGCCGGTGGTCTCCCGTTCGGGGTATATCGTCGAGTTCAACGCCTTATGGTATAACGCCCTCTGCTTCTATACGGAGCTGAACGGGGGGCAGCCGGTGGAAAAGATCGACGACCTGATCAGGAAGATCGGTTACTCGTTTGCCGAAACATTTGTAAACGGATACAACTACCTGTTCGATTCGGTGAGCGGGTCGACGGTAGACTGGAGCGTTCGCCCGAATATGATTTTTGCCGTATCCTTTCCCTATTCCCCGCTGACCAAGATACAGAAGCGGGCCGTCATAGACATCGTCACGAAGGAGCTGCTCACCCCCAAAGGGTTGCGTTCGTTAAGTCCCAAGAGCGAAGGGTATAAGCCCTATTATGTAGGGCCGCAGTACGAACGGGATTTGGTGTATCACCAGGGGACGGCATGGCCGTGGTTGCTTGGCGCTTACATAGAGGCTTACCTCAGGGTGTTCGGCAAAAGCGGGGTCTCGTTTGCCGAGAGGATGTTGATCAGTATGGAAGAAGAGGTCAAACTGCATTGTATAGGCACCATACCGGAGCTGTTTGACGGGAATCCGCCCTTTACCGGACGCGGCGCCATCTCGTTTGCGATGAATGTGGCGGCAATCCTAAGGGTAGTAAAATTGTTGAAAAAGTATCATGCTGAATAATAAAAAACGTTACCTATGAAAGCATTAATGTATGGATGGGAGTTTCCGCCTCATATATTGGGGGGATTGGGAACAGCCAGTTACGGACTGACACGGGGCATGGCTATGCAACCGGATATGGATATAACATTCGTTATACCTAAACCTTGTGGGGAAGAAGACCGGAGTTTCCTCCGCATCATCGGCGCGTGCCATACGCCGATTGTATGGCGCGACGTACCGGAGGATTATGTGAGAAGCCGCATAGGTAAATACATGGATCCGCAACAATACTATGCGTACCGCAATCATATTTATGCCGATTTCAGTTACCGGCAGATCAACGATCTGGGATGTATCGAGTTCTCGGGACGGTATCCCGATAACCTGCTGGAAGAGATCAATAATTATTCCATAGTCGCCGGAGTGATTGCCGGTACCGAATCGTTCGATATTATTCATGCGCACGACTGGTTAACCTATCCGGCCGGTATCCATTCCAAAAAGATCAGTGGCAAACCGTTGGTGATCCATGTTCATGCGACCGATTACGACCGTAGCCGGGGGAATGTCAACCCCAACGTGTACGGTATAGAAAAAAACGGGATGGACAATGCCGACCATATCATTACCGTGAGTAACCTTACCCGCCTGACTGTCATAGAGAAATACCACCAGGATCCTTCCAAGGTGACCACCGTCCATAACGCCGTAGAGCCGTTAAGCCCGGAGATTCTGGCCATACAGGACAGGAAAGGGGTAAAAGACAAGGTCATTACTTTTCTGGGGCGTATCACGATGCAGAAAGGCCCCGAATATTTTGTCGAAGCGGCGGCCAAAGTGTTGTCCAAGTCGCCTAACGCACGTTTTGTGATGGCCGGAAGCGGGGATATGATGAACCAGATGATCAACCTGGCCGCTACCAGGGATATTGCAGACCGGTTTCATTTCACCGGTTTCATGAGGGGAAAGCAGGTCTACGAAGTGCTGAAAGCAAGCGACGTCTATGTCATGCCTTCCGTGTCGGAACCGTTTGGTATCTCTCCGTTGGAGGCCATGCAGTGTGGTGTTCCGACCATTATTTCCAAACAATCGGGTTGTGCAGAGATCCTTAATTACGCCGTAAAAGTGGATTATTGGGACATTGAAGCGATGGCGGATGCCATGTATTCCATTATCACCTATCCGGCCATGCATGCCTTCCTGAAAGAAAAGGGGAAACAGGAGGTGGATAATCTCAAGTGGGAATATGCCGGTCAGAAGGTACGCCGTATCTACGACCAACTGGTATATAAATGAAGAAAAGAATTTGTAATGCACGATAACAATAAAATAGTATGAAAACAATTTGCTTTTATTTTCAATTACACCAGCCGTTTCGTCTGAAAAGATACCGTTTCTTTGATATTGGAAACGACCATTACTATTATGATGATTTCCAGAACGAAGAGATTATCCGCCGGATAGCCGAACGCTCTTACCTTCCGGCAAATAAATCGATTCTGGAAATGATTAAACAGAGCGGAGGCAAGTTCAAGGCGGCCTTTTCCATTTCAGGAACAGCATTGGAACAGATGGAGGTATACACCCCCGAAGTGATCGACAGCTTCAAGGAATTGGCAGCGACAGGAAACGTGGAATTTCTGACGGAAACATATGCCCATTCGCTGGCTTCGCTGGGCGATCATGAAGAATTTAAAATACAGGTCAAACTGCACAGGGAAAAGATTTATTCCATGTTCGGCATCAAGCCGAAAGTATTCCGCAATACGGAACTGATCTATTCCGACGAGATATCCGACCTCGTATGCCAGCTTGGCTTTAAAGGCATGCTGACCGAAGGGGCAAAGCATGTTCTGGGATGGAAAAGTCCGAATTATGTCTATACGTCGGCCACGCAACCCCAACTAAAACTGCTACTGAAAAACGACCGCTTCAGCGAAGATTTATCCATGCGGTTTAACAACTATAGCTGGAACGAATACCCGTTAACCGCCGACAAGTATATCTCGTGGATCGCCTCTCAGCCCGATCCGGAACAGATCATCAACGTCTTCATCAATTATGAGGTATTGGGATCGTTGCATCCGGCCGAATCGGGGATTTTTGATTTCTTTAAAGCCCTTCCCCGTTTTGCTACGGAAAAGGGGATCAGCTTCTCCCTGCCGTCTGAGGTATTCTCCCTGCTCAAACCGGTAGATTCGATTACCGTTCCGTATGCCATGTCGTGGGTGGACGAAGAGAAGGATTGCAGTTCGTGGCTGGGTAATATCCTGCAACAGGAAGCGTTCCGTAAAATAAATAAAATCAGCGAACGCGTACGCCTCATCGAAGACCGTCGTATCAGACAGGACTGGAACTATTTACAAAGCAGCGACCATTTTTATTATATGAACACCAAGCATGGCGGAGAGAGGGGATTCAGTCCGTACGATAATCCGTACGACGCATTCAATAACTACATGAATGTGTTGTCCGATTTTATCTTCCGCGTCAATGCCCAATATCCCTCGTCGATAGAAAATGAGGAGCTTAACTCCCTTCTTACCACCATAAAAAATCAAGGGAAAGAGATAGAAGCATTACACAAGGAGGTGGAACGTTTGAAGAAAAAAACAGTTAAAGGCATAATTATCGAAAAAAATTAAACAAAAACCGACCGCATTTTGTTATATAAATAGACACATGGTTTATGTGACAATATCGTAGTTTTTTTAGAGGTTTTTTCAGAAAATAAGCATTTTAGATTAGGTTAAATTTCTTCCGTCCTGTTCGTGAGAATAGGGCGGATTTTTTTGTTCGTTCAAAAATAAGGCTAAATCTTTTTTTGAGGTGCTATGGTGAGATGTCTCCGCGTGTTCGCTTCGCTCTCTTGGTTATCATGACAACGCGCGTCATTGCGAAGGCGAAGCCTGGCGCCATCCAGAAGGGGGGCACGCTGGATTGCTTCACTTCGCTCGCAATGACGGATGTATCGTAAATCTCTACCAATGACGCGTGTGTTACCAATGACGCGTGTGTTATAAAGCCCTTCTCTTCAAAGGCTCCCTCAGTAGCCATAATACCGCCCCATCC
>JAISQD010000095.1 GCA_031274415.1 Tannerellaceae bacterium
CGCTGAATCACAACAGATAACAAAATAAGGTGACAGCGATTTTTTTGCTGCCATCACCTTTTATTTGTTGAATCACAAAGGATTACAAGAAAAGTGACAGCGATTTGCCCGAAAAAAAAACTCCGAGAGGAGAAGTCAGGGCATATTATTCGATGAACATCAGAACAGGATTTTTATACCCAGGAGCATCCCCCAGACGCTGTCGGTTGACAGGTTATCCACCCAGCGTGACCGGTCGGCAAAATCTGTGGCGCCGGTAGCGGCTAACCGGTAGATGGGGCGCTGGTCGCCGGTTGTTCCCGTATAGCGGAGCAGGCCGATGTTGTCGTAGTTCGTTGCCAGGGCATTTTGCTTGTATGTTCCCCATGCAGGGTTGAGCAGGTTACCCACATTCAGGATGTCGAGGCTAAGCTGGAGGCTGTAGCTGCGTTTGCCCACCGCCGTGGTGAGCGCCTGCGTCACCTTGAAGTCGAAGCGGTTGAGCCAGGGTTTAAGGCCGCCGAAGCGTTCGGCATATTGTCCTTTACGGCTGCTGAGGTATGGGTCGCTTTCGATGAAATGCCAGAAATCGACAGCCTGCGCCTCTTTTGAATAGATCACCGTGCCGTCTGCTGCGGTGAGATCTGCGAAAAGCAACTCATCGGCGCCGGCGGGGATATACATCAGGTCGGAGGTGTTGCCGTCTCCATTCATATCATTGGCATAGACATATGAGATGCGCCCCGTGTGAGAACCTGTATAGAACAGGCTGAAGGTTGTTTTCAGGCGGCCTAACCAGGCTGCTTCATACGACACATCCGCAATCAGGCGGTGGGGAACGGCGAAGCCCGAGTAGCTCAGGCCCGGATCGTTCAGGCTACCTACGGCCGTATTGCTCGCCCATGAGGTGGCAGCCACCGATCCGGGATTGGCCGTCAGGTCTTTAGCCTGGCTCCATGTGTACGACAGCATACCGGCGAACCCTCCGGCAAACGTCCGGCTCACAACCGCATTCAGCGAATACTGGTAGCCCTTTTCCCTGCCGTTACCCAGCATGAGGGCGCTTGATATGGCGGGATGCACGCGGTTGTCCCCCGCAGGATAGTAGGGACGGTTGTCGTTTCCGCTGAAACGGGCGGTAGGGGCTTTCTCGTTGATGTTGACCTGTACGGCATTATACATGTCGCGCGTATAAAGGGCATTGAGCGAAAGGTTGACGCCTTGCGGCAGGTGGATGAGGGTGCCGAGACTGCTACGCCATACCTGCGGCATCTTGAAGGCGGGATCGACAAAGGCTATCGTGCCGGGCACCGTCATCGTTGGCTGGGAGGGGAAAAGGGTGGGGTATTTCGCCATCACATCTTTATAATCGGGATAGAAGGAGAAATCGCCGGGTATAGCAGTCAGCGGGTCGAGCGAGTTCTGTATCACGCCCGAGTTGATTGCCTGGTTGATCAGCCAGACAAAAGGCAGCAGACCGGTGAACAACCCTGTTCCCCCGCTGACGATAACAGAGCGGTCGTTCTTCACGTCCCAGCGGAAGCCCATGCGGGGCGAAAACATCACCTTTGCCGGAGGCCATTGCGAGACGTCGATCCGGCGGTTGTCGGGGAAGTCTATGGCGGCGATCGCCGTATTGGCGGTCAGGTCGTTCAGGTAGGCAGGCATATCTAAGCGAAGACCTGTGGTCAGTCGGAACACATCGGAGAGCGACCATTCATCCTGCACATACAAGCCGCCCATCCCGAAGGCCAGTTCAGCGCCCGGCGCCTCTTTGCCGTTATAGCCATAGGTTAGGCCGAACATGGCCGGCCGGGCATTGTTCATAAAGTCGTCCATCGAATCATAGCGGTAGTAGCCGTAGGCATAGCGCAGGTAATTGTTGAGGAAGTCTTGCTTTTCGAAAGAGGCCCCTGCCGTGAGGTAGTGGTTGCCGAGCGGGATATTCACATTATCTATAAAGCTGAAGACACGGTTTTCCACCGTGTTGTGCGGCGTGAACAGCTCTGTCCCGAAGCTCATGTATTGCCCGCCGTCTTTGTATATATCGACAAAGGGAAAGGGGCTTCCCAATTCCCGGCGTTTATCCTGTATCAGCGTATGGGTAAACAGGAACTTGTTGGAGATGCCGGAGTCGAAGGCGCTGTTTAGTTCGCCGGTGGCTGAGGTCACGATATTCCTTACCTTATAGTTTGAGTTCGAAAAGGCCATCGCGTCGATACTGTAACGGTTGCTTCCACGGGGATTGGGTGCAACGTTGCTGTTGACGGCTTCGTCGTTCTCCGAGGTGAGGGTATTCAGCCGTATGGTCAGCTTATGGTGGCGACTGATATTCCAGTCCATGCGCAGCATAAATTTCCGGTTGTCGCTATGGAAACGATCGAAATCCTCGTATGTTCCCGGATCATAGCCATAGGTTGTGAGCAGGAAATCCTTCATGCGTCGCATATCGGCGCGTGTCGTGCGCGAGATTTTTTCTTCCGCGTGTCCTACGCCCTCTGTGCCGGCACGCCATTCGATGCCCGGTAGCGCCGTCGTAGTAAATTCGGCGTTGGCGAAAAAAAACAGTTTATCTTTGATGAGGGGGCCGCCCAGTGTGAAGCCATACAGGTATGAACTGCGCGTATGGGCGTTGGGCACTTCAAGGCCGCCACCCACCTTGTCGCCGGTAAACGATTGGGGGCGCAGGAAGGTATAGGCCGAGCCTTTCAGCTGGTTGTCGCCGCTCTTGGTCACGGCATTGACCGACGCGCCGGTGAAGTTGGCATATTTCACGTCGAAGGGTGATACGTTGATGCTGATTTCTTTAATGGCGTCGAGCGATACAGGTTGTGCGTCGCCTCCCGGCAGGTTGTTGCTGCTTAGCCCGAAGCTATTGTTCAGGGAGGCGCCGTCGACGGTGATGTAATTATAACGCCCGTCCCGTCCGGCAAACGAACTGCCGGCGCCGGCAAAAGGCGACAGTTTCGTAAAGTCGGTGATGCTGCGGCTGATCACAGGCAGGGTCGACAGTTGTCGTCCTGCGATGTTGGTGACCGTAGTTGTCCCTGCTACAGGGCGGTAAGCGGTGATCACCACTTCATCCAAGACTTCGGATAATTCCTCCAGTGTGGCGTCCAGGATATGGTTTTCGCCCAGTTGCAGGGTAATATCCGTAAAGGTTGCTTTCCGGTAGCCAATGTACGAGATGTCCACCCGGTATGGCCCGCCCACGCGCATACCCTGTATGTTGTACCGTCCGTCTGCATTCGTAACCGTTCCATAGGGTGTGCCCGAAGGTTCATGGATAGCTACGACGGTAGCTCCGAGTATTGTCTCCTCGTTTGATACCACTTTTCCGCTCAGGGCGGTTGTTGTGATCTGGGCAAGCATGGTAACCCCGGAATGTAGTAAAATAAAAGCAAAGAGTAATCCTTTTTTCATGACTCTATCGTATTACATACAACACATGTTTTTCAAAAATAGACAAAAGTATGCTTTTTTTTATTACTATAGTATAGCGGGGACTACACAGTTGGGTGTTTTTTTCATTTGTCCGAAAAAAAAAAGACCAATTTGTGTTGCAAGGGTATCACTTTTATCTATCTTTGTGGCGGCCAAAACGCTCGCGCCGGTCGTGTACCAGCGGGATTGTATTATTACTAAATTGTAAGTGAAATGTCTTCTTTCCCTCTCTCTTTTGGGAGAGAGGGAGGAAGGCGTTGAACAAATAAAACAAAAATGATTTATTTGTTGAAGATTGAAAAAGAATAGTTGTATATTTGCATCAGGAGAACTATAAACTTCACCGGTGTGGTAAGAAAATAATCACAACATATTATATAATCACTAAGATGAATATTATGAATGTATCACGTTTTACTCTATTTATTGTAGCTTATACAGTATGCTTTCCTTTGTGCCGGATAGATGCGCAACAAACAAAAGAGGTAGAGCAACCGATAGATACCGAAACGATTGGCCGATGGAGTGCGCCTTATCGTGGATGGACATACTATCCCGATCCGGTGATCCCTTCGGATTACAAGATTCCCGGCGCGGAAGATTTCCACAGCTATGATGTACCGTGCGTTTACCAGCTTGCGGACAAACCGGGCGTGTGGTATATGAGTTTCATTGGATTCAACGGTCAGGGATACAACTCTTTTGTTGTAGAAAGCCAAGACCTGATCCATTGGAAGAATCCGCAAACCGCCATGGGTTTCGGGGCGGAAGGGGAGTTTGACCACGGCGGTTGTGTCGTGGGCGCTTACCTGTACGACAGTTGGGATATCAAAGCGCCCCGTACGCTCAGGAAGAAAGAGGGGCGGTACTGGACGCTTTACGGCGCCTACCCCAGGCAGGGGGGATATGAACTGAGGCCGGGATATGAAGGGGTTGCCGTAAGCAATGATGGGCTGCACTGGACGAGGGTGTCGGACGATCCTGTGCTTTCGGTGTATCAAACCGATTGCAAGGAATGGGAAAAAGAGTGCATTTACCAGCCATGGTTAGTCGAGCATGACGGCCTTTATTACAATTTCTATAATGCGGCCAACGGGCATGTCGAACAGACAGGCCTTGCCCTTTCGACCGATTTGATCCATTGGGTCAGGTATCCGTTCAATCCTGTCGTTCAAAACGGAAGCAGTCCGGGCGGTTGGGATGCCACCTTTGCCTCCGACCCGAAAGTATTCCGGGACGGAGACCACTGGGTGATGTTCTATTTTGGCGTTGGGCGGGGCGGGGCAAGCATTATGATGGCCTTTTCCCGCGATTTGGCGCATTGGACGATCGACCCCGAACCGCTGTATGCCTTCGGCGGCCATCCGGAAGGGCTTGACAAGGAGTATGCCCATAAGATATCACTCGTATTCAATCCGCAAGACGAGCGTTTTTACCTGTTTTATTGCGCGACCGGCAATAAGGGGCGGACGATCGGTTTGCTGACAAGTCCACAGAAATAATCATAAGTTAGTATAATAATAAAATGAAAATGAAAGTAAAGGTTTATTTGATGATTGCACTGTTTGCCGGTGCGTGTGTGAATGTATTTTCCCAAGAAAAGTTGAAAAAAGAGGGCGAGATCGCCCTCGTTGCGTATGGAAGCGTACCCGAAGGGACGACGGAACGGCTCCGCGAGTTGAAAGAGGCGGGTATTGATATGTGCTGGGCGTGGGGAAGCCTGGATGAGACGCTGAAAGTCATGGACAATGCCCACAAGGAAGGCGTGAAAATCATGCTCTCCTGTCCCGAGTTGGAAACCGAAACGGAACGGGTCGTGAAACGGGTGATGAACCATCCCGCCCTGGCCGGCTACGTCCTTAGCGATGAGCCGGGCGCCAGCATGTTCGCCAAGCTCGGCGAATGGGTGAAGCGGATACAGGCGTTCGACAAAAAGCATTTTTGCTATATCAACCTGCTGCCCAACTATGCCACGTTCCACCAGCTCGGTGTGGACGACGCAGAGTTGTATGGCGTGCCCTCCTACCGCGAATACCTGGAAGCGTTTGTCAAGGAGGTGCCGGTCACGTTTATCTCGTTCGACCACTATCCCGTCATTGTGGAAGAGGGGAAGAGCCGGTTGCGGGAGAAATGGTATGCCAACCTGGAAGATGTCATGGCGGTTTCCAAGAAAACGGGGCTTCCCATCTGGGCATACGTCCTGTCGGTGGCGCACCGGATCTATCCTGTCCCCACCGTCGGCGAACTCCGGTTGCAGATATACAGCAACCTGGCCTACGGAGCGCAGGCGCTGCAATATTTTGCCTACAACGGCGGCGGGTACGAGGATTACCACCACTCGCCGATAGACCATGGAAAGCGTACGGTAGTCTACGACCGCCTCAAGCTTGTCAACAACGAGGTCAAGAACCTGTCGGGCGTGTTCTACGGCTCGACGGTGGTCAAGGTATGGCATTCGGGTGAGTATACGCCCAGCCCCTGGCTGACCGCCCGTTTCCAGGAGGAGAACAATCCGGCGATCCCTCCCGTCAAACTCCTGCAAACAAGCGACGGCGGAGCGGTCATCTCGCTCCTGGAGAAAGGGAACAACCGGTTTCTGGTCGTCGTCAACCGCGACCACCAACACCCGATGCAGATGACGATCATAACGGACGACTCCGTCAAGAAAGTGCAGAAAGACGGTACAATCGTGCCGGCCAACCTCTATGCCTCTACGACGGAGGTTGATCCGGGCGACGCCGTTATATATATGTGGGAAAACAAATAAAACAAATGAGATATGAAAAAAGCAATGTGTATGTTCCTTTTTGTTGCTTTGGCAGTGGCCTCAGGCGCAGCAAAGCAACCGCCGCTAATGAGCGGTAATCCCATATTCGAAGGCTGGTATGCCGACCCCGAGGGGATTATTTATGATGATACGTACTGGATTTATCCTACATGGAGCGATGACTATGAGAAGCAGACCTTTTTCGATTGCTTCTCGTCAAAAGACCTGGTCACCTGGACGAAGCATCCATCTATCCTGGATACTTCGGCGGTGAAATGGGCTAAAAAGGCGATGTGGGCGCCCTCGGTGATCCGAAAAGGGGGGAAGTATTACCTCTTCTTCGGGGCGAACGACGTCCATGAAGGCGAGACGGGCGGTATCGGCGTTGCCGTAAGCGACCGTCCCGAGGGGCCGTACAGGGATCTGATCGGCAAGCCGTTGATTAACGACATCGTCAACGGGGCGCAACCGATCGACCAGTTTGTCTACAAAGACGGCGATACCTATTATATGTATTACGGCGGATGGGGGCATTGCAATGTCGTTAAGCTAAACGACGACTTTACGGCGCTCGTTCCTTTCGACGATGGGCAGCTCTATAAAGAGGTGACGCCCGACAATTATACCGAAGGACCTTTCATGTTCAAACGGAATAATAAGTATTATTTCATGTGGAGTGAGGGCGGATGGGGCGGCCCGGACTATTCGGTCGCTTACGCCATCGCCGACTCGCCTTTCGGCCCGTTTCGGCGTATCGGTAAGATATTGCAGCAGGATAGCGCGGTGGCTACCGGCGCGGGGCATCATTCGGTGATACAGCCCCCCGGTACCGACAGCTATTATATCGTCTATCACCGCCACCCCCTGAACGACAAGATGAGCAATCACCGCGTGACCTGCATAGACCGGATGACGTTCGACGACAAAGGGCTGATCAATCCCGTAAAAATGACCTTTGACGGCGTAGAGAAGCAGCTGATCCCCTCCGCCGGCCTCTCCGACGCCGCTTTCGAGGGGCGGGTTAGCGCCGAAGATTTCATGATCTTCCCATGGGGCGGTATGCCGCTTCAATACACCGACGGCGGAGCATGGGGCGATATGCCCGACGCCGGCGGTATGATGAAAGACCTGTTCGACTGCGGGTACAACGCTACGGGGTTTATTCCCGTCAACTATGTCGAATATGCCGCCCCCTACCGGCTTGCCACGATTCTTTGGGACGACCGCATCGCCTCCTACCCCGACGTAAGCCCGGAAGAGGCCGGAAAGACCGTTCAGTCGGTGCTGGATCAAATCAAGTCGCCGGAGATACGCAACAGCGTCTACTCGATATACATCAAAGACGAACCGAACGCCTCGCTGTTTCCGCGGCTGGGGCTGTGGGCCGAAGCGATCAGGAAACATGGCGTATTGCCGTACATCAACCTGTTTCCCGATAACGCTTCCGACAAGCAGTTGGGATCGAACGGCTACGAAGACCACATCGACGCGTTCATGAAAGCCTGCAAGGCGCAATATATCTCCTACGACAACTACTCGCTGTACGAGGAGAACGAGTTCAGGGAAGACCGTTTTTACGGCAACCTGGAGACCGTCCGTAAAAAGTCCCTGCAATACGGCATCCCGTTCTGGAACGTGATCCTCGGCAATACGCATTTCCATTATGCCGACCCCACGCAGGCAACGCTCAACGTTCAGGTCTATTCCACCTTGGCATACGGCGGCAAGGGGATCGGGTATTTTACGCATTATGCGCCGGAACTCGGTAACTACCGCCTGGCGTCGATCGACCAGTTCGGCCACCGGACGAAGACATGGGAGCTGGTGCGGAACATCAACCTGCAGATCCACGCCCTGGCGCCCATCTATTGCCAGCTGAAAAGCGTCAACGTCTTCCATACCGGCCACGTCCCGAGAAATGCGCATGGACAGGAGTCCGCCGTCTATCTTGAATCCATCGGCGAGGGGCAGTTCCTCGTCGGCGAATTTACCGACCCCGCCGGCAAGCCCTACCTGCTCGTCGTCAACAAAGATGTGAAGCGGTCTGTCCAACTGAAAGTCTCTTTCCGGAAAAAGGGGCATATCGTGCTCGTCAGCCCGTATGGACGGGGAAAGGTCAAGTTTGAAGGCGAACAGGACTGGCTTGCCCCGGGCGCCGGCGCCTTGCTGACGGTAGAATAAGAGTAATACCATAGCATACCATGAACAAACAGTTATTTATTCTCGGCTTATCCCTCGCCATCGCTGCTTCCGCTACCGGACAGGAGGGCGGGGGTAAGCCTATGCCCGAAAAGCTCCGTAACGACCGCGCCCGCGGCATCGTGCTGCCCAAAAGTGACACGCATTACCAGCAAACCAAAGACTATGTCGAAGAGGAGCCGGACGCCGATTACCTCCACGCCTCCGAAGCGGCGCACGAAGCGTTCCGCGACATCAAGTTTTCCATCCGCATCCATTGGGGCGTGTACGCCATGCAGGGCATCGAAGCCTCCTGGCCACTGCTGGGCATGGACAACGCCGCAAAGCAGGCCTACCAACAGCTTTACAAGACATTCAACCCCGTTGGCTTCGACGCCGAAGAGTGGATGGCGTTCTTCAAACGCTGCGGTATGCAGGCGTTCGCCTTTACCAGCAAACACCACGACGGCTTTTCAATGTTCCACACCAAAACGCGAGTCCGGCAACGGGCTAATTACCTCAACCCGCCGGAGCAGGTCATCGAACCCTGCGACCTGGCCTACAGCATCGAAGAGACCCCGTTCAAGCGGGATATCGTGAAAGAACTTTGCGACGCCGCCCACCGGAACGGCATCAAAGTCAACCTCTACTATTCGCATCCCGACTGGTACGACGCCGACTTCCGCCCCTACGTCAACCATCCGCTCACGATTGACGCCGCCCGGAAGTCAACCGACTTCGGCCCCGGTTCTTTTTCTCCGGACAGGATTCTAACGCCCGACCCCACCCCCGAAGAGAGCGCCCGCATGGCCGCCCGCCACCGCGAACAGCTACGCGAGCTGCTCACCAATTACGGGAAGATCGACATGGTATGCCTCGACATGTGGCTGGGGAGGTACATCTGGCCTGAAACGAGGAAGACTATTAAAATGATGCGCCAACTGCAACCCGACGTCATGATCCGCGCCCGCGGTATCGGCAACTACGGCGACTATTACCAGCCGGAAGAGTTCGTCCCCCAGGGGGTGGAGAACACCAACATGCCATGGATGAGCATCTGCCTGCTGGGGAATATCTTCGCCTACGATCCCGTCGCCGAACACTACAAGGGTACGCCTTGGGTTGTCCGCCACTTAGTCGATTGCGTGGCAAAAGGCGGTAGCTTCATGGTCTGTATCGGCCCCGACGCCAACGGCAAGTTCCATCCCGAAGCCGTCCGCCAGTTGGAAGAGACCGGACGCTGGCTCGCCATCAACGGCGAGGGTATCTACGACACCCGCGCCCGGGAGGTATGGCAGTCGGATAGCCTGTGGTTCACCCAAAGCAAAGACGGGAAACGGGTATACGCCTTTACGGAAAAGCTACCCGACGGACAGCTGACAGTCAAATCCGTAGAACCCGATCCCCATTCCGAAATCCATCTCCTGGGCTATAAAAAGCCCCTCGAATGGACATACCGCGACGGCGCACTGACGATCCACCTCCCCGCAGCCCTCAGAAAGGAGGCCAACCGCCCGTGCAAACATATATACACGTTCCGAATTTATCAGCATAATCTACCATGAATAAACGTCTATTTATACTCGGATTATCCCTCGTCATCGCTGCTTCCGCCACCGGACAGGATGGCGAGGGCGAGTCCGCACCCGAAAAGCTCCGCAACGACCGCGCCCGCGGTATCGTGCTTCCCAAGAGCGACACGCACTACCAGCAAACCAAGGACTATGTCGAAGAGTCGCCGGATGCCGACTACCTCCACGCATCCGAAGCGGCGCACGAAGCGTTCCGCGACATCAAGTTTTCTATCCGCATACACTGGGGCGTGTATTCCGCATGGGGAGTTGAAGCGTCTATTCCCTACCTGAGTATGCCGCCGGAAAAAAAGGCGGCATACAACGAACTGTACAAGACGTTCAACCCTACGGGCTTTGACGCCGAAGAGTGGATGACTTTCTTCAAACGCTGCGGTATGCAAGCGTTCGCCTTTACCTCCAAACATTGCGACGGCTTTTCGATGTTCCACACCAAAACGCGGGTTAAACAGCGTGCCAATTACCTGAACCCGCCGGAGCAAGTCATCGAACCCTGCGACCTGGCATACAGCATAGAAGAGACGCCGTTTAAGCGGGACATCGTGAAAGAACTTTGCGACGCCGCCCACCGGAACGGCATCAAAGTCAACCTCTATTACTCGCATCCCGACTGGTACGACGCCGATTTTCGTCCCTACTGCTCCCATCCGCTCACAACTCCAAACATGAAGCTGTATCCAAAGGATTACGGTTCATGGATTGCAACTCCTGTAGTCAAAACGCCCGAACGGACGCCGGAAGAAACCGCCCGCATGGTAGCCCGTCACCGCGAACAGCTGCGCGAGTTACTCACGAATTACGGCAAAATCGACATGGTTTGTCTTGATATGTGGTTAGGCAAAGATGTCTGGCACGAAATAAAAAATACCGTCAAGATGATGCGGCAACTGCAACCCGACGTGATGATCCGCGCCCGCGGCATCGGCAATTACGGCGACTATTACCAGCCCGAAGAGTTCGTTCCCCAAGGCGTGGAAAACACGAACATGCCCTGGATGAGCATCTGC
>JAISQD010000120.1 GCA_031274415.1 Tannerellaceae bacterium
TCACCCTGATAAAAGGCTCCATCCGGTTTGATACCCCTGAACAAACGATCGTATTGCAACCCGACCAACACCTTGTGTACAACAAACTTGACAATAAAATACATATCGACACGGCGGAAAGTTCACTCGTAACGGCATGGAAAGATCATCTATTGAGATATAAATCCATCCCATTCGCCGAGTTCCTTTCGCTATTGGAGGAACAGTACAAGGTAGAAATCATCCTTTTGGATAAAGAATTGGGCATACATAAGGTGAGCGGTGCGTTCGATCTGGCTCTATCCGTCGACCAAATCTTGAATATAACAAAGAAAAACCTGTCATTCAATTGGGAAAAAGAGGGGAATACATACTTGATTATAAAATAATTCACTAATCATAAAAAGACATTGCCTATGAGGAAATCATAAAACAAAGAAAAACCGGCCATTCGTGGAAGGAACAGCCGGTTTAATAAATCCGAGAAACAAAATCGTCAGGGAAATGTCACAAAACAACAGCCCTGGCAATCAGTTAACTAAATTCAATTGCAAAAATATGAAAAACAGAACTGGAAACCAAACTCTTTTAAAGAAAGAGTTTAAAAGAATGTTTTATATTATGAGAAACACACTCATTTTATTGATATGTACCTTTCAACTGCAAGCAGTGGCCTCTTATGGACAAACGGCCAGATTAACCCTTGACACAAAAGAGATCCATTTAGAGCAGCTGTTTAAACAGATTGAGAAAAACAGTGAGTTTTTGTTCAATTATTTAGACGCTGATATAGAGAATATTAAAGCCAAAATCAGCGTCAAGAACGGAACAATTCAGGAGATCCTCACTCAAGCCCTGAAAAACACTTCCCTCACCTACTCCATCAACGACCGGCACATTACGATTTTCAGAATGCAGCAGAATCCGGGGAAAACCATTCATGGAACCGTATTGGACAGCAGAGGGGAAGCCATTCCGGGAGTTAACCTGGTTGAGAAAGGGACGACTAACGGTACGACAACGGATTTGGACGGGAAATTTTCCATCAATGTCGCAAGCAACAAGGATGTTGTGCTGACATTTTCCTTTGTAGGCTTTATCCCTCAGGAAGTTCAGGTAGGCGACAAGAGTGTTCTTAGCATTACATTGATTGAAGACACCCAGGCGTTGGATGAAGTCGTGGTAGTCGGGTATGGAACCCAGCGGAGAGGTAATCTTACAGGGTCGGTATCGGCCATAAAATCGGAGCAAATCACTGTCGCTCCGGTAGGGAATGTAACCAACGCCCTTACCGGAAAACTTCCTGGGTTGATTACCAAGCAATCAACGGGATTGCCGGGATCCGACCAGGCGACATTGAACATTCGCGGGTTCGGAAGCCACTGGTGATTATAGACGGCGTTGAAGGCAGTCTTACAAACATAGATCCTATCCAGATAGAAAGCATCTCCATCCTGAAGGACGGAGCGGCTTCCATCTATGGCGCACGGGCAGGTAATGGCGTGCTATTGGTGACTACCAAGCGGGGTATCGAACAGAAACCCACCATTACGCTCAATACCTCCTATACCATGCAGGGCGTGACGAACATGGTCAAAACTGCCAGTTCGGGGCAAATGTCACAGATGTATCGCGAAGCGCACCTGAACGCCGGACTACCCGAGGACACGGCGCCGTTTTCCGCTGAAGATGTGGAGAAATACTTTGCCGGCAACGACCCTGCCTATCCCTCTTCCGACTGGTACAGCTTTGTATTCCGGGACTGGGCGCCCCTGCAAAATCACAACCTTTCCATCCGTGGCGGCAGCGAGAAAATAAAATACATGGGCTTTTTCGGCTATCAGAATCAGGGTACCATGATCAGGAGAAACGGTGGGGATTACTCGCGGTTCAATATCCAATCTAATATTGACGCCAAAATCACTAGCAGACTCTCCCTGTCAATAGACCTATTCGCGGCTTATGAAAACCGCAAATTTGCCGGACGTCCATTATCGGCAGGCAGAAGTGGCGCATGGCAGGATTTGTACGGCACCCGTCCATGGTATCCAACCACGCTGCCCGACCCGACCAAATTAGCCTACGGAGGACTTGACGTGGGAAGTGTCGCCCTGTCTACCAATATGGATGTATGGGGCTATCAGTTGAACAGGGACAAAGATTTGCGAGGCGCCATATCGCTTGCCTACGACGTTCCTTTCATCGAAGGATTGCAAGCCAAAGCGCTGGTCAATTACAGAGACTGGCAGGGCTATTCCAAATATTTCAGGAAACCATACACGTTTTACACCTATAATCAAGCAGCGGATCTTTATACGCAGGCGGGCGCTATATGGTCATCGGCGTATGATTCGGAAAGTGTCAATTTCAACGGGCAATTGACTCAGCAATATTCATTGAATTACGACCGTCTGTTCAAGGGTGCACATCATGTCACGGCGCTGGTTTTATTTGAAAGCATTGATTACACAGGCAATAACCTGTCGGCGACACGCGACGGATTCCTGACGCCTGCGATCGAACAGTTGTTTGCCGGTTCGGCAAGCAGCCAAACCAACAGCGGTTCGGCAAGTGAAACAGGAAGAGCCAGCGTGATCGGGCGTATCAATTATGGATACAAAGACAAATATCTGCTGGAAACCATTTTACGTGCAGACGCTTCGGCCAAATTCCCCGATGGAAAACGGTGGGGCTATTTTCCGAGCGTCTCCCTAGGATGGGTGATTTCGCAGGAAGATTTCATGAAAAACATGAGCGCCGTTGATTTTCTGAAACTGAGAGGAAGTTATGGCTCGTCAGGCAATGACGCCGTGGGAAATTTCCAGTATTTGGCAGGATATAATATAAGCGGAATGTATATATGGGGCGATCGTATTGTCAACGGACTTTCTCCTACCGGCATGGCCAATCCGCTGCTGACATGGGAAAAGATGACGATCTATAATGGCGGACTGGATTTCTCGTTTCTGCGCCGCATGGTTTACGGCTCTTTGGAGGCTTTCTACCGAATGCGGGACGGCATTCCGGCTACACGTGCCGCTTCCATTCCCAGCACATTCGGAGCCACCACGCCTATAGAAAATATCAACAGCCTGAACGACAGGGGATTTGAGCTATCTCTAGGAACGGCAGGGAACAAAGGGAATTTCACATACGACATCAGCGCCAATATCTCCTGGTCGCGTGCCAAATGGGATCATTATGAAGAACCGGAATATACGGATCCCGATCAGAAGCGACAGAGTCAACGATCCGGGCAATGGACTGACCGGAACTTCGGATATGTCTCCGACGGACTGTTCACCAGCCAGGAAGAGATCAATTCGCTGCCGTATACGTATACCGCTCTGGGAGGAAATGCCTCGCTTCGTCCGGGAGATGTCAAGTACAAAGACATGAACGGCGACGGCGTACTGGACTGGAAAGACCAGCAGGAAATAGGGAAAGGAGACATGCCTCACTGGTTTTACGGCCTCACCGGATTCTTTGCATACCGGAATTTCGATTTCACGGCGCTGTTTCAGGGTGCATTCGGATACTCCACCTCAATCAACTTCGCATATGATTCAGATACGAAGTACAAACTGCGATGGACGGAGGCTTCCAATGATCCTCAGGCCCTGGTGCCGAGATTGGGCGGATCAAGCTCTAATGACTGGAATTCGGACTACAGGATACGGAATACGTTCTATCTGCGCCTGAAAAATGCATCGCTGGGATACACCCTTCCCAAGCAATGGACAAAAAAAGCCGGTATTGAAAAACTGCGTCTGACTGTCTCGTCTACCAACCTGTTTACCTTGAGCAGTTTGAGCAAATATTATATTGATCCGGAAGTGCCGGGCGGCAATACGGATGCTTACTATCCGCAGCAACGCACCATCAGTTTCGGATTAAATCTGTCATTTTAATAGCAATAATAATGAAAATAGAACATAGTATGAAAAATATAATATCATTTTTGATGCTGACGGCAGGTTTATTGGGTTGTCTGCCCTCCTGCGTAGATAGTGTACTGGATAAAAAACCCTTGGATATCATTTCCGACGACATCGTATGGGATGATCCGAACTTGGTGGATGCCTATCTGGCTTCACAGTATGCAAATACGAACATTTTTGAACTAGAGAGATCCGGTGATGGCGAATATTGGGACAACGTGGGCGGAATTCTGAATATTGGCCTTATCTCTGATGAGTCCGGCAATACGGCATGGTCAGTAACCAATCCCTTCCGCTACAAAACGGGAGGGCTGAATATATCCGGAGGATTACTTGAATGGTGGGAGCGCCCCTATGCCATTATCCGTAATCTGAATGTGTTGATTGAGAAATTACCGGAAAGTTCCGGTGAGCCGGATTTCATCGCCTCTCGCGTGTCGGAAGCCCGCTTTCTCAGGGCATTTAACTACTTTGCAATGGTCAAACGTTACGGAGGCGTACCTTTAATGACCAAAGCGCTGCCATTAGACGCTCCGAGAGAGGAGTTATACCCCACACGTAACTCCGAACAGGAAATTTATGATTTTGTCATCTCCGAAGTGGATGCAATCGAAGAAGCCCTGAAAGGAACAACCGAATTCGGCCGTTCTACGCAGGGTGCAGCGCTGGCGTTGAAATGCCGTGCGGCATTGTACGCCGGAAGTATTGCCCGGTTTGGCACAGTACAGCTAAACGGCTTGCTGGGAATACCACAGGCGCAGGCATCCACCTATTATCAGAAAGCATACGACGCCGCGAAAAAAATCGGCGAGTGCGGATATGCGCTGTACAATGCGGATGAGGACAAAGCCGTGAATTTCAGGAATATATTCCTGAAAAAACGGAACAGTGAAATTATTTTTGTCGAACAACATGATTATAATCAGAATGTCTGGAGATGGGGCTTTTTTAATTGCCCAAAACCACATGGTTATGATGCTGGAATGAGTACCGTTCCTTATTTGGAAATGGCTGAAGAATTTGAATATGCCGACGGTAGACCCGGAACTTTGGACAGGAACGCCATCCAGCAGGGATTATGGTCAATGGAAGAACTGTGGGGCGGCAAAGAACCCCGCTTCTTTGCTACACTTTACACCAACGAAACGCCGTGGAAAGGCGGGTATGTGGATTTTCATCATGGATTAATCGGCGGCGATGGCGTATTGTATGAAGATAAGCAGCAGGCCTGGAATGGGACACCGGCATGGGGAAATCAATATACAGGTGAAAATAATTTCGGCACGGGTTTTGGCGTATTAAAATTGCTGGAGGAAAGTTCTACTGAAAATATAGATGAGCGATCCGGTACGGACTGTATCGTGTTCCGTTATGGGGAAGTACTGCTGAATCTGGCGGAAGCCGCTTTTGAACTGGACAGGATTGGCGAGGCGTTGGAGGCAGTTAACCAAATCAGAGACAGGGCAGGCGTCGCGAGGAGAACGTCTATTGATCGTGATGCAATACGCCACGAACGGAAAGTGGAACTGGCTTACGAAGGCCACAGATACTGGGATGTACGCCGATGGCGGATCGCAGTAAGCGAGTTGTCGAAACCAGGATCTGCACTGAGGTACATACTGGATTACAATACCCGTAAATATAAATTGCAGGTACTTCCGGATTACGATGGTACCACTACGCCACCTCGTTTTTATGAGCAGAATTATTATCTCCCGATTACATTGACCAGGACAGGAGCGAATCCTAATCTGGTGGAAAATCCTGGATATTAATAATTAACATTAAAAAAACAACATCATGAACAACGCATTAAATCAATCATTGTTATTCCGTTTATCCGTTTTTACATTCGTCTTGTTTGCCTCGCTATATAGCTCCGCACAGACACTTTATGTCTCTCCCCAAGGAGACGACAAATATAAGGGGAGTCAGGAACAACCTCTGTCATCGCTTACCGGCGCACGCGACAGGATACGGGAATTGCGCCGTCAGGGGGCATTGACGGATACCGTTTTCGTGAAGCTCATGCCGGGTACCTATTTCCTGGCCGAAGCGTTGACCCTGACGGAAGAAGATGCCGCCACAGCGCAGTCGCCCGTTGTTTTCACCGCTGCAACCGACGAACGTCCGCTCTTTTGCGGAGGCCGGGAGACGGGGAAGTTCGAAGTTGTCGCTCCCGGTCTGTGGAGGACGTTCGTCCCCGAAGCACGGTACGGCTTCCGTTTCGAGCAGTTGTATATCAACGGGGAGAGGCGTTTTAGGGCGCAGACCCCCAATCGCGGTAGCTTCTGCAAGATCGA
>JAISQD010000140.1 GCA_031274415.1 Tannerellaceae bacterium
AAAATGGAATTCGATTGTTTCCGATGGCTTAAAAGATGCCATTATTATAGACTAATTTTAGGTTGGTTTGTTATCATTTATAATTACCTTTGATTATCTTTTAATTTTACCCGTCCACAATAATGTTTTTTACTTGTTCCATAATGTTTTTATTTTAAGTCAATGTATCGCCAATGGGTAGGCGCATCGTATTCGGTTATATACTCATCACTATACATGCTATAATGCACGTGTGTCCATTCAGTATCTTCCAAATCAGGATTATAGAAGCCAAAACGGATTCCCAAAGGGTTTACATCGGGATGTATCCATTCATCGTTACGCAATAAATAATCTTTCCCGTCCAGTGGAGGCAGATCCTCTTCTATCGGTATCCAACGTTGGGCGAACTCGACGCCGGCCTTAAAGGCGTCTATTGCCCTATAATTTGCGCCGGTATTATATCCTTCGTCGAATCCATCATCATCCCAGTCTTCATACTCCTGTATTTTATTATAATGGTTATCTGCCCATTCTCCTGCCGCTTCTTCAATCGTTTTCATGTTGTTCGTTTGTTTTTAAGTCCAGAAAATCAAATCCGTTATCGAGGTTGGTTTCTCTCCCGTCTCTTCCCAATAACCCAACACTGCTTGTGCAAAGGACGGGAAGTTATTAGCGAACTCTTCATCCTTGTGGTTGTACCCATCATTGTGACCCATGTTATAACCTTTCATAAAAGATTCATACGCTATTGAGGCTACCTCAACTTCATCGCCATATCCTTCTGCAACTACATGTGCATAATCTTCTGCAAGTATTTCTATTGTTTCCATATTGATTTATTTTATTTCCTCTTTAATATTTGATCTTTAAATTTACACTCCCAACAAATTCTTTTTCTTGACGACATATAAACATCTTTACCGCATTTAATACATTGTTTTAATACAGTTCTATGCCTGAAATTTGGATTTGGATTTGACAAACTCATGATCGGAAATTTAAATGCATTTTACTAACTTCATCAGCTTCGCTAAGTTCTACCTCTAATCCTGAATCTAATTTTGCTTTCATATTCATTCCCTTTCTTCAAATTTATAACATGCCTTATCCATCCGATTTATTGCTTTGAGGCCGTGAACTGTTCGGTTGCTCGAAGTTATTCTACAATACCAATACCGGTCTGAATGAGCGTTTAGATTTACTGCATACTTGCAATTCCGACATCGTTTGTTGTCTAATACAAGTCGTTTCTCTGATTCAAATAGTGTTTTCATGCCGTTTTCATTCGTAAGGATTAATATCTAACTCGTTTACGTCAATCGCTAATCCGGCGGGATCAATCCCCTGTAATCTATCTTCAACCTGTTTAGGTAGTCGAACAACGCTAATTGTCTATATGCTGGACATTCATTAAGCGCAAAATGGTAGCGCTCTAATCTAAAATACGAATATCCCCTTTTTGCGCACGGAAATCCATCGACGGTTTTTCCCAACGTCCACTCTCTCTTATCAAAGTCTCTATCTTTAAATTCAATCTTAGCACATTCCGAGATCGGAATAATCTCTTCCCCGCAATAGTTAATTGTTTCATACAGATCAGTGACAGGGCGAAGGATAGGCCTGCAAAACTCAATCTTTATCGGAACGTCAAAATCGGTGATATGTAAATATTCAGCCGAAATGCTGTTGGCATAGTGGATGAGCGAAGACCTGCCCGTCCTCACGCTCAATCGCTGGGAATATGCTACATACCCAGCAATGTCTTTTGCTTCTAATTTTCTTATTTCCATGACTTATTCTGATAATTGTTTTAATTTCACTTCTATATAATCTTTAATCTCGTTAACGCTATTGCCATCATTCAGTATATTAAGAATGAGCCGAAGCGTATCCTTTCTGGATTCATTGATAGCTATTTGTGTTTTATCCTGATATTTTTCCTTATTTTCTTCCCACCATCCGTCAAAACCCTGCATCGTGTTTGCGCCTGGTGCGTTATACCAATGAAAAAAGAATTTTGTAGCTAATTCTTTTATTTGATCCTCTGTTAGTTTATATACCGTTTTCATAACTTACTTATTTATTTATTCTACAAACACATACTTATTGATTTTCTTAATTCTCCCGTCCTGTATCAGCACAACACGAACCGTGTCGCCTGCATCGTGATCGGGGAGAAGATACTCCGACCGGACGACATATATTGAATCATGCATTGAGATGACCTCAAACCGGCTTTGTTTCCTTTCTCCGAAATTGACGGAAATTAGGAAGAGTATACAGATTGCTAATATGAGCGGTCGGATGTTCATTTCATTCATTAGAATTTGATTTTTCGATATTTCAGATACTCTTTGAAATATTCTATATAGAATTTTGCTCGTGAAGGTTCATACCATCTCAAATAGTTGATTTTTTCAGCTATTTGTTTTTTTGTCCCAAAGCCACACATCACGCAACCTGTTCTGTCTAAATAATTGTAAATATTGAGCGGATCTATTTTAAGCGCCTTCTCCATTTCTCCGAGTTCCGATCTTGTGATGTCGAATATCGGCTTGAATAAGACTTTTGAATTTTTTACGCAAAAATCATACTCCGCGCTTCGTCCCGTACTACGGCGACCGCCCTCTTCTCTTCTGATTCCGACGATACGTGATT
Source organism: Tannerellaceae bacterium (assembly GCA_031274415.1). Classification (GTDB taxonomy): domain Bacteria; phylum Bacteroidota; class Bacteroidia; order Bacteroidales; family Tannerellaceae; genus DFXE01. Next base: position 2,641 of record JAISQD010000140.1, read on the forward strand.
TGTGTTTTTTTAAAATATCTTCTTTTAATAAGGCGCAACATTTTTCGGACAAACACAGTCCGCATGAAATAGCCCATTCACAGCGATTTTCAAAATCTTCCTTTATCCTTTCATTTGTCAATTGAATATTCCAATGTTTTACATGCACGTCGTTGAAATATTTGCTAAATTGTTTCCCAAAAAGAGGCAAACCTTCTGCTCTAAATATTTCAAAAACACGCCGATGGTTATCTACTATCGTAATATCTTGTTCCTCTATACGGTGTCTTATTTCCTCAAATTCATTGTGCGTTTTTGCATAAATTGCAGGGTATTGCTCATTATTATATTTCAAAATATTACGAATTATAAATAGCAAAAGATGGCTATCACGGCCTCCGCTGTAAGAGAGCTTGGATAAGCTGGGATTATAAAGACGGAAACCTTCCAGGCGTTCACATATCAAGTCTATTTTCTGGTATATGTTCATTATTTTTATTGTTTAATTTTACATGCAGTTATAACCGGATTCGCCCATTCGCGCTGAAATTGTTTCCATTCTTGCAAATATTCTCCTCTCTTATCGCGATACAGCATAGCCATCGGAAAGAATCCGGCGTCCCATGCCTGCCTTAACCGTCGCTCGGCTTTCTCAAACGTATCTCCCTTGTATCCTATTAGTACATAACATCGCAGATCGTGGCTCCCTCGTTTGAATCCGGCATTGAAAAGATATTCGCCGGCTTGTATAAGCGGCTCTAAATCGTCCGCCGTGTCATACGCGAAAAACAGTCTTTCGGGGTTTAGTTCCCTTAACCGGATTGCCATATTAGCTGTGAGTAATTTTGCTTCCAGCCCACCTACGAATCTCGCGCGGTGAGGCTGACGCTTCAACATATCAAACACTTTTTCGATATGTTTTTCAGAGCAGGCGAGTATATTGTCATCAGTTAGTATCCATCCGTCCTTAACCGGTAATTCCCGCAGTTGGGATCCCTCGCGTTTGGGGACTTGACAGAACCAGCAAGAATTTGGGCATCCGCGCGAAGTTATAACGTATCCTTTCCTCATGTACATGCCTGGAATAAAATCACCACCAGCCTCGTTAAAAGCCGGGCCGCCTACTTTCACGGGAGCGACATACCGCCATTGCTTTTCAGCCCATTCCGCCCAGCGCAAATCCCACGTAAATGCAACTGAAATATGCACCTCGTCAGCCTCGTCGAAAAAGGTCGGGGATGCTGCTATACGGACGTCTATGTCGTCAGGCGTCGCATTTGTTCGGCAGGAAAATACGCGGATGATTTTCATTGTTTATTATTATGATAATCCTCAATCGTCCCTATCCCGAACGCCTTCCGCTCTTCGTCTGTCATTCCTCGCTCGCATCCGCAATCGGTACATCTCATCGTCGAGCACTCTTTGGGGTATGCATGTGTTCGCTGGAATGTGTGCGGACTTCCATTCAGGCAGTCGGCCTTGAATGTGTCGTAGTAAAACACTATTGTTGTTTCATACGCAAACACTTTATTGCACTTCTTACACATTTGCGAGTGTGTTACGTTCTCCTCGAAGCCCTGTCCGTCGTCGTGACAGATGTCCTGTCCCGCCCCACAGTAGGGGCATTTTACGTCTTTATGCATGATTGCTTATTTCTCTTTTAGAATCTTTTAATTTCTCCGGATAATACCAATCTATTGACGAGCATAAAATGAGGCGTATGTGATCTTTTTCCAAGTCGCCATCTTTGCAATGCTGATTCAGATACGCCAAATCCTCTTCGATGAGCTTCATGTACGATTGTTTACTTATTTTAAATCCCATAATTTTATTCTTTAGTTATTCTCGTAAATCCATCAAACCGTTTATCAAAGTCTTTAATAAAACCATTTTCATCTATTATTAGAATGATGTAGTCCCCGAAGCTATCTTTGTCCTCTGAACAATCCAAAATAGTTGGAACATAACTCCCGCCATTCCAATCATCAGCATTTGCAATAACCTCTTTATTCTCATCGAGCAGTTCGTAATGTCCATCATCACACACTTTGTAGTGAACAAAAGCGGATGTTCCTACATTCCAATCCACGATTTGACCTTTATCCAAATCAATAACAGGCCGCCAGTATTTTTTAATACCCCGCACTATTTCCGTGTCATTGACAAATTGCATCTTAGGATTATCCTCGTCATCATACACGCCGTCAATTTGGGCGTCTTCCCAATAACGCACACCGGCGCTTACTTTGAGAAATTTTGCATCTTTAAAATTTTCTGCATTTTTCATATTTCAATAGATATTAATTTGTTATATTCATTTAGTATACAATGCGTTAACCTCTTCCCGATTTTAGTCTTTATCCCCATCGGCTGTCGGGGATAACGTTTGCAAAAATCTTCGCACCATTCATCAAAGAATAGATAGCCTTGCATGAGTTTATTGAGAATCTTTTCACTGTTCCCAATAGCGCCCTTCCCATTCAATCCAAATGATCCATACAGCGATTCAATGTAAACATACCAGCCTCCAAAAATCCATGAATCGTTATAAAAGCAATAGATGTAACAAGGCACTCTTCTACTGAATCTTCTTTTTTCAACGAGCCGCCGGTTCTGTTTTTCAACTTTCTCTTTTACTACGTCATATATTGTGTATTCTTCCCATTTCGTGCCAGAAGAATATCCGCACGCGTCATCCCGATATAGATATATGACGTGTTTGGGTAATTCTACTCCCAACCAACTCCTTGCTCCTTCACGCGACATTGTTACCATTTTTAATCCTTTCGGATAATTTGTTTAAATCTACCATGTTATTAATTTTGATTTGTATTCGTTATTTAAAGAAGCCAAGTTCTCTTATTCTTTTGTCTGCGATTTCTATATAATCAGGATTTAGCTCAAATCCTATATAGTGCCTGTTTAATTTTCTTGCGACAATGGCGGTTGTTCCGCTTCCCATAAAGGGGTCGAGGACTATGCCATTCTCCGGGCAACCGGCATTGATGCAATCGACAATCAGGTTAGGAGGGTACGTGGCAAAGTGAGCATCTTTATAGGGTTTTGTTTGAACCGTCCATACGTCGCGTTTATTCCGGGCCGGATACGTTTGCATATCGCTTCCGTTTATTTTGTTCGGCCAACGTTCATGCCCACGAGCCGCAAAAATTTGCTGGTTTAATCCTGTTGATTCTTTTAAATATTTGTTGCTTCCTTTCATTATTGTGTCCTTTCGCCCGTCGTAGGATGCCGGCTCTAAGATGGCTTCATGGTCAAAATAATAGTGCGACGATTTGGCAAGCAAAAAGATGTATTCATGCGATTTTGTGCAGCGATCTTTCACGGATTCCGGCATCGGGTTAGGCTTATTCCAGATTATATCCTGCCTCAAATACCATCCCGCATTACGGAGAGCAAATGCAAGCATCCAAGGTATGCCGATTAAGTCTTTCGGCTTGATATATTCGTGTTTTCGGTCGGTTGGTCGTATTGTCCCTTTACCGCCAAAATTAGAACATTCGCGGGTAATACTTTTACCTTCTTTCCGGCGTTCGTATTGATATATTCCTGCGGACGATCCGCTATAACCTTTACCGCCCCAGTATGAATCGCCTATGTTAAGCCACAACGTACCTTCGGGCTTCAATACCCGGTAAACTTCTGTAAATACTTCGACTAATCGTTGTATATAGGCTTCGGGGGTGTCTTCTAATCCTATTTGGTTATCCTCCCTAATAGCTCCGCATTTAGGGCAAATACCTTTCTGTAAATTCTTTGAGTTACCCCGGTTTGTAGATTGTTTACAATTTTCAAACCCCACTTCCTCACGTACTGAATGCTGGCAGTTTGGGGATCCGCCTACCCATGTTGCCGTTCCATAATCACGCAATCCGTAATAGGGAGGGCTTGTTACGCAACGATCAACGCTGTTATCCGGCAGACTTTTAAGTTCAACAGAACAATCACCAACGTATATGTTATCAACTTCGACCATGTTCTTTGATTATTGTCATCTCACCAACAAAAAGTCATTCCACAAGTCAATAAATTGCGTTCCGAATTGCTCAGCGCGTTCACGCGTTTTAAAGCAAAGCCGGGAACCCGAATACGCAGCCGCAGACGAAGCCGCGTAATTCGTACTCGCAGAAGCGAAACCCGCATCCGCGCCGATATATGTAAAAAAAGGAAACCACTTCTCTTGTCTTTTATTAGCATAGTCAGGGACAAAGCCGTCAGCTTTATTCCATGCTTCGGCAATGAGTATTAACTTGTAGAGAGACTCTAATGCCTTCTTATGCTTTTCTGTAACATCATGTAAGGATTGGGGGGGGTCAATCCCCAAATCCTCACAGGCTAAATCAACTGCAACGTCGATATCTTCGGGACAGAAGAAAGAATCCCACTCTACGACATAGACTTTTTTTCCCTTAATACTTGCTAATTTTCTTGCAAGATTATGTGCTTTCTCTTTTGTTGTGGGAGTCTCTGATTTGATACCTTCTCCATCGACAACTACACTGTAAAATTTTTCTTCCATGTTCTTTTTATATTTATTTATTAATTAACACTCATCATTTTCTTTGTTACACGCTCCGTCGGAAGTGGGGGCGGTGGGGGTACCGGGGGGATGGGGGCGACGGTGAGGTCGGCGAAGGCGCGTTTGGTTTCGGGGGTGAGTTCCTGGGTTTGGATATACCAGAAATGATCATCTACCCCGCCGCGGCTTTTGCGGTAGTCGCCCCGTTTTATTTCGGTCGGGTTACGGAACAGGATGTTGGGGTTCAGTAGCCAGCCTTTGTGAGAGCAATACTTCATCAACTTGGTGCGGAAGCTTTTCAGCGTCACGCGCTCGCGGTATTCGCGTCCCAAACATTTTTTATATTCATCAAACAGTTCGTCGCGCCATACGGCTACGTCGAGCAGGCAGTGGGATGCGGCGGGGCTGAATGTCCGCTCCATCCAGTCGTAGATGGCTTCGGTTTTCAGCTCGTCTTTTAAGCTACGCAACTCAACGTGTTCCATCACCGGCTCTATCTTTTCGGGGAACTGCATGTTCAACTGTATGCAGGCCGCCATGAAGTTGTAGAATCGGTTCATTTCGTCGGGTGAGTAGTCGTCTATCAGTTCGTGCCCGAACTCCATCCGTGGGTTATATTCATGATAACCCTTTTCGGGCGTGGCTGCATGATAATAGTCGGAGAATAGTACGAAGTTGATGCGTCCGCGCGTACTGCCGTCTAATTTGGGGCAGTAGTTGCTGGTGATGGCCAATTTGGGCGATTCCTTGTAGGGGATGCTCACCGGGTCGCAATGCAGACGGCGCACGTCCATATCTTCTGTGATGTAGTTGAAGAAATACTCCGCGCGATGTTCCCGCCTGAGGTCGTCCAGAACAACCAAGTCGGTCATATCCTGCCGCACGCCCGACAGCAGGGTGTCGCTTTTGCGATCGACATCTACCTGCCGCATCCCGATGTGGTGCACGTTGCGCACCAACTTCATATACTTGAAGAAAAGCGACTTCCCGCTACGTCCGTCGGCGTCTTCGCTGTCGAGCACTTCGGATTCGATTGCCAGGATGCCAATGCCTTTCGATTCCTCCTTATGCTTGCGCAGGAGGTGTCCGAGCGACCAGCATTTGTTGATGAAGTTCAAGTCGTGTTCCTTTTGTTCCTGTTCCGTGAGCCGTTCGCCTCGTTTTTCCTTTTGCCAGAAGGTGCGCCCGGTATTGTAGATGTAGCGGATATAGGAGAGGGTGTTCTCGTCGAAATCCGCTTCGAGGCAGTATTTCTCTACGCCGGGCATATTGCCGATTTGCCGGCTCAGCTGATCCCACTCTACCGAGCCGTGCGCAGCCTCGCGGCGGATGCGCATCAGGTTCTCGCAGGCGGCGCTGTAATGCACCCGGAAAGGCGGCTCGTCGATGGGGGTGAAGTCGTGCTGTATCACCTTATCTTCAAAGACGTAAAAATTGGCTTCCGCTGGCGTCACCTTCTCAATCTTTTTGCGCGTGATGCGGAAGATGCCGTTACGGAAGACAAAGTAATCCTGATCGGTTGCCGGATAGCGGAAATTGAGCGCTATGGGGTTGAGCAGGCGCATCGTTCGGTCGGTGATCAGCTTGGTTTTATTGATCGTTTCAAGCAGCTCAAGATTGTAATGATGGGTATTACTCTTGACAAACTGCTCCATCTTTCCGCGTATCATGGGGTCGATGTCGGCAGGTTTAATCAGGCGCACCATGTTGCGGGCGACTTCCACAAAGGCAAGCTCTCCGCCGGGGGCGGCGTAGGTATAGATGCCGTTGACGTTGGCAAAGAGTTTGATGGCCGACGTCACCAGGTCGAACTTCCCGTTCGGCTCTCCCTGCTTGTCGCGCTTAGGCGTCCAGAACTTCACGCTCTGCGACGTATAGAGCCAGAGGGCAAAATCGTATCCCTTGTCGCCGGCGTGGGTATAGGACTTGAAAAAGTCACGTATATCCTTGCATCGCCCTTCGGTAGAGGTGTTCATCCCGACGGGCAGGTAAACGACGTGGATGTTGATGTATTGCAGGGCGACGGCGTGCATGCGGTTGACGCCCGTTTCGTCCTGGTCGTAACAGATATAGAGGGTACCCGCCACCTTGTTGAGTAGCTTGTAGTTCTCAACGCTCAGGTGCGAACTCTCGCTGCCGAGCCAGCAGACATGTATCGCCGCCTTTTCCACGTCTTCGCCGTCGAGCGAATGGCTTTTCTTCACCTGGTGACAGTGTTTGTAGGCATTGATGGCATCGGATCCGCCGGAGCATATCAGCACGTGGGCAAACTTCTCGTGCGCCCGTCCCTTGCGTGCATTTTCCAGGGCGTCGGCGAGGTGTTTATCGGCATAGACGTCGGCGGTATGGCTGCGTCCCGAAGGCCAGTAGTAGAACTTGCTGCCGCGTTTGTTGAAAGGCAGGTAGAGGCGTCCCCAGTGGCGTCCATCCGGGTCTTCGTAGCGGTAGGTGAAGATCGGGAAGATGTCGGAACTGTACCGGCGGACGCTTTTCCCCGTCTTGCCGGTGGCTGAAGGAGGCATGGTGTAATGCGCCACGGAATAGAGGTTGAAGAGGGTCTCCATTTCTTCGCCCGTCCACTGCGCCGTGCCGTCGTCGTTGCGGGGACTGCCCATCAGGATAAGCTCGGCGTCCGTCCACGTCTTATATTCAAACTGCGGCTCGCTGACCGGCTCAACCTGTTCCTGCCGCGCCGCCAGGCTGATGCGCCGCCCTTCGTCGAGATCGACATTCAGCATATCCGCCACGCGCCGGAGGGTAGAAAGGAAATCGCCCTTTTCCATCCGTTCCACAAACGAAAACCCGCCATGCCCGCCGGCGCTGCAAGCAAAGCAGTGCCACAGCTTCTTTTCCGGATTCACCAGAAGCGAAGGCGTATGGTCGTCGTGGAAGGGACATTTGCCAATATGCTCCTTCCCCTTCTGTTTGAGCGGGACATACCGCCCCACAATCTCCACCACCCTTTCGGCCGCCAGCGCCTTAATCTCATCTACTTTCGTCATATCTTCCTATCCAATAATCAATCAGTTATATTCGCGTTATTCTCCTTAAAATTTTCCTGTACGGCCGGTGAAATTTTCCCGTACAGGTAAATATTCTTCCCCGTACAGGTAGAGAAATTTTGCTGTACGGGTGCATTTTTGTTGTATGCGTATGCTATTCGGTTGCATCTTATTTGATTTTTTTTACTTCACCTCCATAAGCCTTATTTGCGTAGCTTTTGCACAATTTAAATATCTTCTTCTCTTCTTCGGTCGCATTATCTGCATACTTAATCCAACTCAGAAACTGATAGCATAGTTGGATTCTTTGTTTTTCCGATGTATTGGCCGTTGTTGACCTACAAGAAAGTTCAAATACTAAAGAATCAAGATGTGCATTGCGCAGGTCAGCATTGCGCAGGTCGGCATTGTGAAGGTTAGCACAGTGTAGGTTGGCATAGGTCAAGTCGGCATTGTGAAGGTTGGCCTCGCGCAAGTCAGCATTGCTCAGATCGGCACAGCTCAGGTCGGCATTGTGCAGGTTGGCACAGCTCAGGTCGGCTTTTTGCAGGTTGGCACAGCTTAGGTCGGCGTTGCGCAGGTTAGCACCGTACAAGTCGGCATTGCGCAGGTCGGCACAGCACAGATCAGCATTGCACAAGTTGATACAACGTAGCTTAGCTCCGTACAGATCTTCACCGTACAGATCAACATCGCGTAAGTCGATATTGCGCCTTATCGCAAAATCCAGCATTTTTGCGATGGTGTTCTCTTCCTCTTCATGTTCAAAGAGGAGTTCGCCTGAGCAAGATTTAATTTGTATTTTCTCCATTATTTAATTATTTAATTGTTTATCCGGTTCCCATCTGATTTCAACTTTGGCCTTTACCCGTCCTGCGCCTTGGCAGTAGGAGCAAGGCTGTTCTGCGTATTCGTCATGCCCCGTTTGCGTAATAAATCCTTTGCGGCCGCAGCATGCGGGGCAGCAAAAGCCGTCGAACTCGTATGCTTCCGTCTTCGATTGGTAGGCAGGCGGGCAGATGACGACACCATGTTGTTTAGTGCTCATGTGTTTATATATTATAATCCTTCCTCATCTTTGATTTGTTTAATAAACTCCGGCCAGACTTCTTCCCAAAATCTGAGGAATTGCGGAGTTGGTTCATCGTCGCGAGTAGCGCCGAGTTTTTCTGCCATGTAATTTTCGTCATTTGTGTCTATCAAAAACTTTTTGAACGAACGAGATCCAATCCCTATCCAATAGTGTTGCCATGTACCGTAATCAGACGCAATCACAAGGCGTCCTCCACACGGGGATTCATATAAAACAATATCAGCCCAATACATATGTACTCCCAGCAATCTTAATGTATAAAGCTCTGCTTCTGATTTTAAAATAGTATAACTCATCTTATTTTAAATTTTTCTATTCCTTTAAATAATTGGTGTATTACTTGTGGTACTATCGCGTTTCCGAATCCTTCGATGCTTTTTCTTCGCCACGCAGAAAAGGTAATACCGTCCAAGCGGTCGGAAAACCCATCATCTCGGCTACATACAGGGCGGCATTACTGAACGGCTGGCAGGGGAATCCGGCTGTAAGAACATCAATTTGCCCTCGCCACCGCCTGAAATCTGTTTCTTTAATGTTTCCATATCCTGTTGAATTTTCAAACCAATACTCCAATATGCTCCTGCAAAAGGGATTTACCTCGCACCAAAAGGCATTCTCCCATCCCATCCACACCGCCGCCAACTCAGCCGCGCCAAAACCGGAGCAAAGGCTTGCATGAGTGAAAGGGGGTGCGGATGACATATTGTGGGGAATTATTTATTGATTACAATAATGCATGTCTCTATCGCGGTACCGGAATCTTTAAATGTGCCGGCTTCTACACCTTCCACTTGTGCACCGACTTCGGTTAACCATACGCGGAATGCTTCTTCTTTCTTTCCGTTTGATAACCGCCAGTGTTTGGATGCTACGGATACGAGCCGCCCACCGGGATTCAGGCAATCGTACATTTTGCGGATATGGTTTATGTCTTGATTTTGGGAGAAGGGCGGATTCGCAATGATTCGGTCAAAACGCTCATCATTACATTCTATCAAAAAGTCGGAGCCTAATAAGACAAAATCCGGAATTTCCTTTAAGAACGTTTTGTTTATGTCCATTAGTTCATATCCATATACCGGCACAGGCCATTCATACATAATCGCCTTAACAATTTCCCCACGTCCGGCACTCGGTTCAAGTATTCTACTAAAGACTTTTATCCTGGCCATATCAACCAATCTCTTGGCAAGAGAAGGAGGCGTTTCAAAGAACTGGAACTCTTTTTTGAGATTCCTTTTTTCGCCATCGGTAATTTGAGCCAGCATCTCCGTAGGATCAAATTCAAAGACGAATCCTTGTATTTTTCCACCCTTCCACTTGCCGCCAATCAGATTAAGCTGCTTGGCAACCTCCAGATATTCATTTCTCTCTAACTTTACATCGGGCAGTTTGACAATCTTGCCCTCTACGGTTGCATTACGCAGTACTTCGATTGTTTCCATTTGCATATTGTTAATTCCTATAATCAGCTACAATATTTCCGTCATTATCGAAATAAACGATTTTCCAGGTAGGATGAAAGCACACCTCTCGTCCATTATCTAATTTAGCGGTTAATCCGCTATTAGAATGCCCGACCACAACCCCTTGTTTGCCGTCAATTTCTACCCTCATATTGCGTTCTAAAAATTCCATGCCGCGACTTTTGCGAACATGGTCAAACATTTGTTTGTTAAATCTCATAATTGTTTCATTTTGTTTGATTAATAAATAGTTTAATATGAAAAGGGCATCGAAAGGACTTTAACCCTCCGTTCGGCAAGCGCTGAAAGAACTCCTTACTATTCGTTCTCAGCCCCGCCTATGCCCTTTTTATGGTTAGTGGCATTAACCTCGATTTTTATATGATTACCTGAGACGGTATGAAATCCTTTGATTTCAATCGTTTCCCATTCCGCGATAGCATCTTCGATGACGTCTATTGTAACGTCTGCAATATGCTTTACGTCTGCGATAGATATACCGCTTACTTTAGATACTTGCTTGATAAGTTGTGTCTTATTCATGGTTATTCACTTTAATCCGTTCAAATACCAATAGTGCACCAAGCCGGCAATATCGCGTTCGCCGGTTTTCACTAAGATATTCTTACGGTGATTATTAATCGTATGTATGGAGCGGTATAACATGCCTGCTATATCTTCCGCCGTATTACCCATCACGATGAGCCGCAAAACTTCCATTTCGCGCTCCGACAGGCTGGTGTTGAACTTCGGCTTACAGACGATGCCGTCCAACGGGCAATCGCCGGTGCCGCGCAGAGGACAGGGGACTTCCTCGAAATGAAAATTCCCTGATACGTCAATGTCATGTTTCTCTAAATCGTATCGCCCGAAGTTGCAGCGAATGAAACGCGACACGATTTTAAAGTTGAACAGGAGGTGGTTCAGCCGGCTTGCCTGATAGATTTCCGAAAGCGCCCGGTACGCTTCCGTATAACATTCCTGAATATATTCCAAGAAAGCTGTGGTGAAAGCTATATTCGTCGCACCGGAAATCTGGTACTCCTGAATAGGGCTTCCCTCCTTCGCAATATTCACCTTCCCCTTAGGGTCGGTGAAAAATTCCATATCAGACAGGCGGAAGCTCATACCCCCCAATCAAAAGATTGATTACATATCCGTTCTATCTCGCGGATTTCGAGAGGGCGGAAAAATCCGTTGCCTTGCAACTTCCCGTAGAAGGTCGAGAAGTTCATCTCGCAGGACGAGATGATGCTATCTCTTATTTCAACCCGCTCGTCGCGGGAGAGACTTTCGTAATAGCCTTTAAAGGCTATTTTTGTTTTATTATCAGATATGTCTTCTGTCATCGCTAAATTTATTATTAAATTTATAACGCAAAGGTATGAAAACGGTATGATTTCGGCCTGAAAACGGTATGTTTATTTAGTTAAATAATTATAATAAAAATAATATGTCTTCCAAGTTAAAGTTTAATTATCTGAAATTCAGAGATCAAGTGAACGCTACTTTCGGCTATGGTTCATATACAAAATTTGCGGCCGAAAATGGAATAAGCAAATCCCAACTGCTCTCATGGATCAATGGAAAAACCGAAAACGGGCCAAGGAGCGATTCGTGGGATAAGCTAATCAAGGCGTTTGCAAAGCAGGGTAAGCATATCAATATTTCCGATTTTATGGAAATGGAAAATGATACGATGCAGAAACCTTATTCTACTCTGAACGAATCTTTACCTTTTCCTGAATCAGAGAAAGATGCCATGGTTCTGGCCTTGACAAAGGAAAAGCAATGCTTGGAAGAACTTTTGATGGAAAAGAGTAAGGAAATTCTTAAACAGAAAGAACTAATACTTAAACTGCGAGCAGAAAACAGAAAACTCAAGAAAGAAATAAAGGATTTAACGCCAAACTAATATCCATTCAATAAATCAATCAAATATGAAGAATTTATTATTTTACGCAACGATTGCTATCTTATCTGTTTCCTATATAAAACATGAGACAGTGCAATCAGTCGACAGCCTGATACCGTTTAATGTCCATTGCACGCTAAACCAGGAAGAAACCAAAGCCGGGGTCGAAGGAATTAAAACTCTTGAGTATGTGTTTATCAATGCTCAGCCCGGAGAATCCACGCACATTCGCCAAGAATCAATCGCGCAGGGCTTCGGCGGCTACCTCTTCCACGCCACCTCCACCCCAGGTTTAACGATAAGCATCAACCAGGATTGGAACGGCGAATACGAATATGAACTACCTAAATGTAGGTCATTTGTAGGTAATAAAAACAGTAAAGAACTGATTAACATATATAAATCATTGTCCAAGTGGATCTTTCCTTTCAGCTCCATCACACGGATTTCCAGCGTCCCCTTTACCGCTTTCAGCAGATCGGAGACAAGGTAAACGTCCAGGTTGCCGTCTTTAGCGACAGGGGAGACTAAGATCGTCCCGAACGCCTTTTTCGCGAAATAATGCTGCGCTTTCCATCGTCCGTAATAGTCGCGGCTCGACCACGAAGCGACCGGCCAGCAGTCGTTGTGTTGCCAAAAGAGCGTTCCCATGCAATAGGGCATATCGCGCCGGTGTGCTTCGATGGCTGTTTTAATGGCGTCGCCCTGAAGGAGCTGTCCCATATAAAGGAAATGCCGGAAGTCTTTCGGTTTGCGGTATTCGTTGAGCAGATACCATTCTATCAGCCCGTTGGCATGGCTACCCCCACGTTGATGCGCCATCATGACTTCGGAAAAGATATCGTGGTCGCTACTGTCGGGCGCGTATTTCAATACCGACTGGTATTCGGGGAAGGACTGGAAACCGTATTCGGAGAAGAAACGTGCGCGTACTATATTATAATGGGCGATGGAATCTTTCCCGTGCCAGACGCCCCAATAATGGGCGTCGCCGTTGGGATTCCAGTCGGGCTGTCCCGTTTCGCACCGGGCATCGGGATCGCCTCCGTAGGGAGAAGACGGCCAATAGAATGCGGACGGGTCGCAGGCGGCAACGACTTCGGGCAACAGGCCGTGGAAAAGCGCCTTATAATCATGGCGCATCTCGGCCAATACACCTTGCTGTTCGTATTGCTTCATCCATCCCCAATTGAACCATGCGGCATGGTTTTCGTTGTTCCCGCACCACAGGGCGATAGAGGGATGGTTGCGAAGCCGCTTGACATTATCCGTCGCTTCATGGCGGATATTGTCCAGCCGGTCGGGCGTCATGGGGTAGGTACTGCAGGCAAACATAAAGTCCTGCCAGACTAAGATGCCGTATTTGTCGCACAGGTCGTAGAAAATATCGTTCTCGTAGATGCCGCCTCCCCAGACGCGGAGCATGTTCATATTGGCACGGACGGCGTCGCGGATGGTCTTTTCGTATTGTTCGTCCGTTACGCGGGGGAGGAAGTTGTCCTGCGGGATATAGTTGGCGCCTTTGGCAAAGACCTTCACCCCGTTCAACAGGAAATAGAAGGTATGGCCTGCTTCGTCTTTTTCACGGATCAGCTTCAACTCGCGCAGCCCCAGCAGGTCTCGCCGGCTGCCGGCTGTTTGCCCGTCGACGTAAAGCGTCGCCGTAAAGGGATACAGATGGGCATCGCCCAATCCGTTTGTCCACCACAGTTTGGGATGGCGGATAGTCAAAAGGGTTTCGATCCGGTTTGCCCCTTTCTTCAACTGTACGGTTTGTTCCCACTGCTCTTTCACGCCGTCGGCCTGTATAACGAGCCGGCCTTCACCTTCCCTGTCGGAGAGCACCTCCGCGCATGCTTTTATGCGCGCCTGCTTTGCCGTGACGCTTTCCTGCAGGTAATGGATATGTTCCATCCGCGCATCGCTCCAGCCGGTGAGGTATACCGGACGCCAGATGCCGCTTGTCACCAGACGCGGCCCCCAGTCCCAGCCATAATGGTAGCCTGCCTTACGGGCAAAGACGCTGACTTTTCGGTCAAAAACGCCGCCGTTCTCCGATTGGTCGTTCCCCGCCTCGTTGCGGTAGTGCAGGGCATCGAATTTCGGTATATCTTCCTTTATAGGCGAGCGGAAACGGACGAGCAGTTCATTCTCTCCCGCTCTGAGGAGCGCTTTTACCTCCACCCTCCATTCGCGGAACATATTATCCGCTTTCAGTATGCAGGAATCATTGAGGAACACATCCGCATACGTGTCCAACCCCATGAAGCATAGCTCTACGTGATCTTTCCCTGCTATCTCCGGCGAAACGCGCACCGTCGTCCTGTATTCCCAGTCTTCCTTGTCGACCCACTGTACGCCGCGCTCATTGAGGCGGAAGAAAGGGTCTTCAATAATCCGGTTAGCCATCAAATCGGTATGCACAACACCAGGCACCGTCGCCAGATACCAGTTGTTTCCCCTTACCTGCTTAAATACCCATCCTGAAAGAATATCCTGTTTAACCGTGCCGCCAGCCATAAGCAGAGCCGGCACAAAGAGAAAAATTGTCACGATCCAAAAGGTGACGAATAATGCTTTACGGGTCATATCTTTTTCAATTAAAATCCAACGTGAACTGCTCGCCTGCTTGTATAATCAGGCTATTTTGTAACGACACCAACACCCTGTCGCCTTCCTGTTTCCATTTCGACGGGATGGCTTGCCCGTTGAGCGAGGCATTCGCCGCTTTTATCTTCCGGCCTTTGGGAGCGTCTACGGAGAAGCTGTTTAACCGTACCTGACCGTACCGGGCTTCCAGCACACATTCCATCGCACCGTCCGATTGCTTTTGCGTATAGCTGCCCCATCCTTCGGCTGCCGTAAAAGGCGCTTTGAAACGGGCGGCGCCCCACCGGGGTGCAAAACGCATGTATCCTTTCGGGCCGTGGTATTCGAATCCGCAGGCGGTGATGAATGCTCCGTAGCTTGCCATGGCGCGTGCATAGTGGTCGCTGCACTCGATTTCGTTGTACGGATTGCGTTTGGCTGCGTGGTAACGGTCGTGAATGGCGCGCACCATAGTTAATCCTTCGTCTGTCATGCCCTCGGCAATCATGTGCGAAGCCACCTCATACTCGAATCCGCTCATACATTCGTGGAAATAGCCCATTTGCCACGTCACATTCTCGCCGTAGGGTTTGGGTTCGTTCTTCGGATTGGTATTGATGACCATGCCACCCTCGCCCGGCAATGCGTAGGGACGTCCGCCCTGATGCGTCGTAATATAAGGCCCGACGTCGGGCATGTAGTTGTATTTCCACAGGGCATTGAGGGCAGACCGTACCTTTTTGTTGTCCAGTATCCGCCCCAGCCCGACCTGATAAGCCCACGACTGTCCCATGACCTGGTCGATATGGCAGGTGTTGTACGACCCCAATTTTTCCCGTCCTCCCTTTCCGGGACGATGGATGTAATACTCGCCGTTGAAGAGGTGTTTGTCCATGTTGGCGCTGCCTTTTGCTACATAGTCCGCACATTTCCGGGCAAACGCCGCATCGCCTGTCTCTTCCGCCATGCGCTGTCCCGCCTTCACTGCGGCGATGCACAACCCCACGATCCATGCAATCTCGCCGTCCCATACGGCGTCCAGCGTATTCTCCAGCGGGGTATCTTCCATACCGTCGCCATTTTTATCCTGATTGATGATGAATTGCACGGCTTTTTTTATCTTCTCCCAATTCCGGCGGAGGAAGGCGTCGTCGACACTCATCTGGTGTTCGCGGTAGCAACGCAGTACCGACCCCGCCTGCCCGTCAATGGCCGGACGCGACTCCATTTCGGCGCGGAAAAGGATACCGCCGTCTTCCATCAGGGCGATACCCAGATCGGTGCGTTCGCGGCAATCGCGTTCCAAGGCAGGGAAAATGCGTGCCATCGCTTGGGCATACTGCCAGACGTGGGTACATGTCCCATGACAAGCCCCAACGCCTTCCCATGCCCAGAAACGTCCACTGCTGAAGCGGTGACAGGTCGTCGTCGCCAGCGTGCCAGTATTTATAAAGGTACGTTCCAGAAACCAATAGGGTAGAGTAGAATCCTGCCATGTCTCCGCCCAAAGCAAAGTCTGGGACGACAACCGCCCGAAATGCTCTTTCACATACTGCGCTACGTCCAGGGCTGAAACGAAACGGTTTTGGTAATACCGTCCGGTGTCTTTGATGTTGTCGTGTATCTTCAGGTTAGGAAAGAACCAGCTGATGACAAAATCCGACGTAGCGGAGGCGTCCGCCGGCAGGTTCAAGGCGGTTTGTACGGCGGCAATCAGTTTTTCCTGCATCGGTTTTCCGGCTTCTCCGGCCGGCTCGCGGTCAAACAGCCCGAGTATATTATCCGGGTCGATGGAGGCATCGGCTTTCGCGTCTGTTGAGAGCACGGCGATACACATCGAACCGAAGTCGGGGCGTTGTTTGATCTCCTCCACTTTGTTTAACGCGACCAGTGTTTCATCCACAGCCACCAGTCCGGCCTGCCGTACCGCCTTGTTGCGGCGTCGGCATACCGGCATATCAAACGGTTTTACCTCGTTGATGTAACGGATACCTGTTTTGTTTTCCAGCCATCCTGCTACGGTTACTTTTACAGGAGTCGTTCCCTTGTTTTTGAAGGAAAACGAGAGGATGGTTGCCGGAAGTCCCGAATCCTCTTCGTTCAGCGGGATAAAAGGCGAATAGGCGCGGAGGGTTATTTCCACCGGAAGCGTCTTGTCGATATACCGGACAGTCCCGACGGGATACCCGGCTTCAAAGAGTATGTCGTCCCAATCGGAGGCGTTGAGCGGTTTGAACACCGTTTGCCCGTTGTATTCGATCCTGAAGGCAAACCCCTGTTCCAGCGGACGAAGTCCTACGGCCGGTTCGACATAGCATGCCCCGTCGCGCGAACGGACATAGCTGCTGTGTGTCGTCTGTTGCCCCCATTCTGCGAACTTGGGTTCAATGCCTTCCTGATTGTCGTTGAAGATATCCCACAGCCACAGCCGCCCGTCTCCACCCAGATAAACGCTTCCGGCCTGGATTCCACCGGCAGGCATACCGATGTAACGCAGTTCGTTGCGAGATTTGGCATACACGGTAGGCGCGCCGCGTTCGTACAGGACGCTTTTTGCCTGCTGCTGTACGGACGATGCAAACGGCGCTGTCGCCATTGCCGGAATCCGGCTTAAAAACAAACCGGAAGCAATGGTCATGCTGCTTTTTTGAATAAATTGTCTTCTGGATACACTGGATAATGCGGGACTGTTCTTTTTGTTTTTCATTGTATGTTATCGTTTAATTGTGGACAAGTGTGCCGATCTGTTCGCCTGATAAGACCCTCTTCAGGTTACCGTTGGTATCCATATCAAAGACGATGATAGGGAGATTGTTTTCCTTACACAACGTTGTGGCGGTCAGATCCATGACTTTAAGTCCTCGTGTATAAATCTCGTCGTAAGTGATGTCGGTAAACTTGACGGCCGCAGGATCTTTCTCCGGGTCGGCGGTATAAATACCGTCCACGCGGGTACCCTTCAGCATGACGTCGGCTTCAATTTCAATACCGCGCAGGGACGATCCGGTATCAGTAGTAAAAAAAGGATTGCCCGTCCCTGCCGACATGATCACGACGTGTCCCTGTTCCAACAGTTCGATGGCACGCCATTTGTTGTAGAACTCCCCTACCGGTTCCATGCGGATGGCTGTCAGCACGTTTGTTTTCACGCCTTGCGCCGTCAATGCCGAACTTAGGGCAAGACTGTTAATCACTGTTGCCAGCATCCCCATCTGGTCTCCCTTCACCCTGTCGAATCCCTTGGAAGCGCCGTTCAATCCCCGGAAAATATTTCCTCCTCCGATGACGATACCAATCTGGATCTTCATTCCGGCGATTTCTTTTATCTGTACGGCATACTCGTTAAGACGGGCTTCGTCTATACCATACGTTTTCCCTCCCATCAGGGATTCTCCGCTTAGTTTAAGCAGGATGCGTTTATATGTTGCCATAATGTTGTGTTTAGCTCATGCAAAAATACTATTTTAAACAAAGCGAACAAGTTTTATCGCAGATTCAGAGAGAAAAGAAGGGGCAGATATGTTATACAGCACTTGAATAGTTTTTGTTTATCTTAAAAATAAAGGTTACATTTGCTGATAGTTGCGGAAAATTGAGAATAGGGTTCCGGCCGGTTTTGGCTGGGATTCTTTTTTATTACATGCGAACGTAAAACAATAATAAATAAACATTTAGGAGGATTTGAATATGGCTGTTAGTTATATGACAGAAGACGGTTATAACAAGATTTTAGTTGAGATTAACTATTTGGAAACGGTGAAACGCCCGGAGATTTCCGCTCAGATTGCTGAAGCAAGAGATAAAGGTGATTTATCGGAAAATGCGGAATATGACGCCGCAAAAGAGGCGCAGGGTATTATGGAATCAAAATTGGCTCAATTGAAAAACCTGTTGTCAAATGCCCGTTTGATTGATGAATCAAAAGTCACGACGGATGCCGTCCAGATTTTGAACAAGGTGAAGATAAAGAATATGAATAACAATACGGTCATGACGTATACGTTGGTTTCTGATTCGGAGGCAGATCTGAAAAACGGGAAGATATCTGTCAGCACGCCTATTGCCAAAGGGTTGATAGGGAAGAAGGTGGGGGATGTGGTCGATATCAGCGTACCGTCCGGAATGATGCGTTTTGAAATCATGGAAATATCAATTTGACCCATATGGCAACACTATTCAGCAGGATCATTGCAGGAGAAATCCCTTCGCATAAGGTTGCGGAGAATGAAGAATTTTTTGCCTTTCTGGATATCAATCCGGTGGCAACGGGGCATACGCTTGTCGTCCCCAAGCTGGAAACAGACTATATTTTTGACCTGGACGACGGGATGTTGGGACGTATGATGGCGTTTGCCAAACGGGTGGCAAGCGCTCAGAAAGCGGCGATTCCGTGCAAGCGGATCGGATTGGCGGTTATTGGATTGGAAGTGCCTCATGCACATATCCATTTAGTCCCGATAACGAAAGAGTCGGATATCTATTTCGACAAGGGAAAACTGACGCCCTCACAGGATGAATTGGCTGAGACGGCAGATAAAATCAGGGAGAACCTTGATTTACTTAGTTAACGTTATAGAACCCAATTTTTACACGGAACGGGAGCGTGTTCGGTTACATTATTATATGGGGAGCTACCCAGTGGTAGCCGGGACGCTCTAACTAACCCGTCGCGACGCACTAACTGGGTAGCTGAACCTAATCACTCCCGACCTTTTAAAAATCACTCCCGACCTTTTAAAAATTACTCCCGACCTTTTAAAAATTACTCCTGTCCTTTTAAAAATTACTCCTGTCCAAAAAAAAATGGCTCCCGTCCGTATGCCGGACTTCTCTTCCCGGACTTCTCTTCCCAGAATTTTTTTTTTCGAGAAATCGCTGTCACTTTTCTTGTAATCCTTTGTGATTCAACTAATAAATGGTGATAGCAGCAAA
>JAISQD010000184.1 GCA_031274415.1 Tannerellaceae bacterium
TCTGGATTGCTTCAGGCTTCGCCTTCGCAATGACGCGCGTTGTCATTATAACCAAGAGAGCGAAGCGAACGCGCGGAGACATCTCACCATAGCACCTCAAAAAAAGATTTAGCCCCAAATCGGAGGCCAACGTCGCAGAATTAACTCATTTTAATAGATTGTTTCAGTATACCCATACCGGAATTACGGGCATCTAAACTTACCTCTCTGCCTGCATCAATTGTTACTAAACTTAGATATTTATCGTTAGTATCGATAACACAAGAACAAATTGGCTCTATAACGTTTTATATGGGTACTTAGTCCCCGCACCAAACGGTATAGAGCCACAATTGGTTCAGGTTTGCTACCATGTCGACGATATGAATTTTAAACGGGAATACGGCCTACCAGTATTTGTCGGAGTAAGGCGCCGTTTTGACGTTTTGTCAGTTTTAACGTCCGATTTTGCGGATGGGGGCCATTTTGACAAAATGATATTTTTACCCCTCTGAAACTCGGCTGGATCGGACCGCGGTCCGAGCTGATTGATTCTATGGGCGAAAACAGGGGGTTAAAGAAATACGCATTGTTAGTAAAAGTGGCGAAATAGTATGTAATTGATATGTATTACAGGTTATATCTATGCTTTTATAGTTTTTATGGCGACTAAGCTACCTTTTTGTCAGTTTGGAGTTGGATCGGGTTTTAAAGATATTTAACTATCATTAATCGGCCATTTCTTTTCATATTCGTGTTTGATAACATTTCGTTAAGGCTTGTTCACAAAAAATCTGCGACTTTCCGGGAAAACATCTGGATGTTGTCCGGGAAACTCTTGGATGTTTTTTAAAAACTCTTAGATGTTTCCGGAGAAACTCTTAGATGTTTTCCAACTATTCTCTCGATATTGTTGTCATTTCGGCCAAAACGCCTGCTCTTCCGGTCAAAAATGGAGAAAAATGCGAAAAATACGTCTTCCTGAAACGAGCCATTTTCTTGACAAATGACAGAAAAAGCGCTGTTTTCGTGTCATTTTGTATTTTGGGTCAGCATCAGAAAAGGCTCCATGTGACGGTAAGGCCGGCCATGACGATGGCGACCATGCTCATCAGTTTGATCAGGATATTGAGGCTGGGGCCTGATGTGTCTTTAAACGGGTCGCCTACCGTATCGCCTACTACGGTGGCTTTGTGTACGTCGCTGCCTTTGCCGCCGTGGTTGCCCTCTTCAATATGTTTCTTGGCATTGTCCCAAGCTCCTCCGGCGTTGGCCATAAATATAGCCAGCACAAATCCTGTGCTTAGTCCCCCAATCAGCAAGCCGACTACGCCGGCCACACCAAAGACAAGCCCTGCCACTACCGGTGCGACAATGGCCAATAGCGAAGGGATGATCATCTCCCGCTGTGCACCTTTGGTCGATATCTCTACGCAACGTGCATAGTCGGGTTCGCCTTCGCCGGTCAGGATTCCCTTGATCTCACGGAATTGGCGGCGTACCTCTTCCACCATGTGTCCGGCGGCACGCCCGACGGCATTCATGGTCAGCCCACAAAAGACAAACGCCATCATCGAACCGAGAAAAATACCGACCAATACTCTGGGATTCATCAGGGTGACATCATAATAGACCATAAAGTCGGTGAATGACGCTTTTGGCAGGTCAATCTCACGTCCGTCGGTAAACGTCAGAGCGGTTTGTCCTAAACGCAATAGCCCTATTTTTATCTCTTCAATATAAGAGGCTAACAACGCCAGGCCGGTCAGCGCGGCAGATCCGATGGCGAAACCTTTACCTGTCGCGGCGGTCGTATTCCCCAACGAGTCCAGGGCATCCGTCCGTTTACGCACCTCTTTACCCAGTCCGCTCATTTCCGCATTCCCACCGGCATTGTCGGCTATCGGCCCGTAAGCGTCGGTTGCCAACGTAATTCCTAATGTCGACAACATTCCCACAGCCGCAATGCCGATACCATACAGCCCCATTCCCACATTGTCGAAATCGAACCCCGACGCAAAAAGGAACGCACATATAATACCCGTCACAACAGCCAGTACGGGGATAGCGGTAGATAGCATCCCCAACCCAAGTCCGGAAATGATGACGGTTGCCGGACCTGTTTTACCGGATTCCGATACCCGTTGCGTAGGTTTGTACGATTGGGAGGTATAATATTCCGTCGCCTGCCCGATCACCATCCCGACCAACAATCCGGCTACGACGGCACAACTGATCCAAAACCAGTTATCCATCCCCAGCAGGTATAAAATGCCGAACGTCGAAGCGGCAATCAGCGCCGAACTCAGGTTCGTGCCGGTCGCGAGCGATCTCAACAGGTGTTTTATTGCTGCATCTTCTTTTGTGCGCACGGCAAAAATCCCGATAATGGACAGCACGATACCTACGGCGGCAATCAGCATCGGCGCCATAATGGCTTTATATTGCAGCGCGATATCGCCGGTCGACACAAAAGCGGCGGCGCCCAAAGCGGCCGTTGCCAGTATCGAACCGCAATAGGATTCGTATAAATCGGCGCCCATGCCGGCGACGTCCCCCACGTTATCCCCCACATTATCGGCAATAGTTGCCGGATTGCGCGGGTCATCCTCAGGAATGCCGGCTTCTACTTTACCGACCAAATCGGCGCCTACATCGGCCGCTTTCGTATAGATTCCACCACCTACGCGGGCAAAAAGCGCCTGTGTCGAGGCGCCCATGCCAAAGGTCAGCATCGTCGTCGTGATGATGCTCAGCTTATGCGTCGGGGCTAACGCTTCGGCAGGGATCAGCCCATTCAGCAGGTAATACCAGAAAGAGATGTCGAGTAATCCAAGGCCGACCACCACCAGTCCCATGACTGCGCCGCTACGAAAGGCGACCTGCAATCCTTTGTTCAGTGATTGACTTGCGGCGTGGGCTGTACGGGCGGAGGCATAGGTGGCTGTTTTCATTCCCAAAAAACCGGCTAACCCCGAAAAGAAGCCGCCCGTGAGGAATGCGATGGGTACCCATTTGTTCTGTATCCCAAAGCCAAACGCCATAATGGAGAAGAGAATAACCAGGATAAGAAAAACCAGAGAAACTACCTTATATTGCTGATGAAGGTAGGACATAGCCCCTTTTCGTACATGTGAAGCGATTTTAGCCATTAACGGCGTCCCTTCACTCTCTTTCATCATCTGCCGGAAAAAGAACCATGCAAAGCCCAGCGCCAATATGGACGCTGCGGGAATCAACCAAAAAATAGTCGTAACCATAGATCTATGACTTAAAGTTTAACGCGGGTAAAAGTAGCGAAAATAACCAGGTAGAAAAACATTTTCTGATAAGAATAATGTTAGATTGTAAAAAAAGATGCATCTTTGAGAAAACAAAGAGAATAAACCAAGGGATATGGCAGGAAAGAATAAACAGGAAAGGTATACGTTGGGGCTTGCATTGAGCGGCGGAGGAGCAAAGGGGTTTGCCCATATTGGGGTCCTCCGGCTATTGGAAGAGTACCATATCATTCCGGATATCATTTCAGGTACCAGTGCAGGAGCATTGGCCGGCGTTTTGTTTGCCGACGGATACTCTTCGGACGAGATTCAGGAGTTGTTTACGGGAAGAGAGTTTTCGGAGTTTGCCAAATTGCAACTACCGAAGGCGGGATTGTTTGACAGTCAACGCTTCCGCAATTTCCTGAAAAAACACCTGCGGGCTAAGCGGATGGAGGATTTAAAGATTCCTTTAGTGATCATAGCCACCGACCTGGACAAGGGGATCAGTCATGAGTTCAGGGAAGGGCCGGTTGTCGATCCGGTTGTCGCCTCATGCAGTATCCCGATTATATTCACCCCTGTGGAGATCAACGGTTCGCATTATGTGGACGGGGGGCTGTTCCGTAATTTTCCGGTGACGAATATACGGGAAGAATGCGAATGGGTCATCGGCGTCAATGTCAGTCCCTTGATTCCTCAAAAGTACAAGCAAACGATCTGGAGTATTGCCGAACGTTCTTACCACTACATGTTCCGGGCGAATACGCTGGAAGACCGCTCGCTTTGCGACATCCTGATTGAGACGAAGGAGGCCGGTTCGTATAAAACATTTGATCTCGACAATGTCTCCACACTTGCCGATCTTGGCTATGAAGCGGCAGTACAGGTGATGCAAAAGCAGGGGACAGGGATGTTGACAAGATAATTACTGATCAGAGGATATAAAATGAATATGAAAAAAATGAGAAAGATGATTGTTTATCAGGTTTTCCCCCGTTTATTTGGCAACAGGGCGACTTCATTGGTGAAGAATGGAAGCCTGATTGAGAACGGCGCAGGTAAGTTTTCGGCGTTTACACCTGCCGTTTTAGGCGCGATTAAAGAGTTGGGTATAACACATGTCTGGTATACCGGGGTGATCGAACATGCGACCCAAACCGATTATACCGCATATGGCATCAGGAAAGACCATTCTGCCATAGTCAAAGGGAAAGCCGGTTCTCCTTATGCGATCAAGGATTACTATGATGTAGACCCGGATCTGGCCGACCATATCCCTTCCCGTATGGAAGAATTTGAACACCTGATCGCACGGACGCACAAAGCCGGGATGAAGGTGATTATAGACTTTGTCCCGAACCATGTCGCCCGTCAGTACTATTCGGACGCCCGGTTGCCCTATGTGAAAGATTTGGGACAACAGGACGATACCTCGCAGGCATTTGACATGAATAATAACTTTTATTATCTCCCCCATCAGCCGCTGACGATCTCCCATCGTACACAGGATGAAGATTTCGAATACAGTGAGTTCCCGGCCAAAGTAACGGGGAACAACCGTTTTGATCCCTGTCCGGGAGAAAATGACTGGTATGAGACCATCAAACTGAACTATGGCGTGGATTACCAGCGAGGGGGCGTTGCCTGTTTTCATCCGCTGCCGGATACATGGACAAAAATGTTGGATATCCTGTTGTTCTGGGTAGGCAAAGGGGTAGATGGCTTTCGTTGCGATATGGCGGAAATGGTGCCGGTGGAGTTTTGGCATTGGGTAATCCCGGAAGTGAAGAAGAAACGGAATGTCTGTTTCATTGCCGAGGTGTACAATCCGGCGGAATACCGCAACTATTTGAATCAAGGTCATTTTGATTATCTCTATGATAAGGTTGGGTTGTATGATACGCTCAGGGCTGTCATCTGCGGACATGCTCCGGCCATTGATATTAGCAAAACATGGCAGACGGTGGAAGGTATTCAGGACAACATGCTTCATTTCCTTGAAAACCATGATGAGCAGCGCATCGCTTCCGCTTTCTTTGCCGGCAATGCCCGTTCCGGTATTCCGGGAATGATTGTCGCCGCCGCCATGAGCACAAACCCGGTGATGATTTATAACGGACAGGAATTGGGCGAACGGGGGATGGACGATGAAGGGTATAGCAGGCTTGACGGACGCACCACCATCTACGATTACTGGAGCATGGAAAGTGTGCGAAACTGGATGAATCACCTGACATCGGGAGAAAACAGCCTGACGGAAGAGCAGCTCGCGCTCCGGCAAACATATGCCCGCCTGTTGCATGCCGTTCAAACAGAGCCGGCGTTTACACGGGGCCTGTTTCACGACTTGATGTATGCCAATACCGCCAATCCGCAGTTTGACCCGGCCAAGCAATATGCTTTTTTACGCAAGTATGGGAATGAGGTGATCCTGTGTGTCGTCAACTTTGATACGGAGGAACGCCAGGTAGGCGTCTCTATCCCTGTGCATGCCTTTGAAGCGCTATCTTTCGGCGATAATGAAGCGGCCTGGCTGACTGATTTATTGACGGGGGAAAAGTCGGCCGGCACGTTGACATACGCCTTTCCCTACCGGATGCATTTACCGCCCTGTTCGGGAAAACTGCTGAAGTTTACCTACGAGGCCTGAACAATAACCATACGCGGTTGACTTGGGCTGTAAATACCACGATTGTGGTATTTGCAGCCTTTTTCATATCCTCTACCTTTGTCGTTAAACAATCTGAAAGTCAACAAACAGCATGAGCAAAATTAGAGTAAACGGAGAAGAACAGGAAATTACCCTCCCCCTCTCGTTGGGTGAACTGATCAAACAAAACGACGTATCACAGCCCAATATGGTATCCATACAGGTAAACGGGGCATTTGTTTTCCGCGAAAAGTATGACGAAACGTCCGTCAACGAAGGCGACGAAGTCGATTTCCTGTATTTCATGGGAGGAGGTTGCTGATGGATTTCCGTGCCGACCAGATCGAACGATACAGCCGCCATATCCTCTTGCAGGATATTGGAGTGGAAGGGCAGGAGAAGATCAGCAACGGGAAAGTGCTGGTGATCGGCGCCGGAGGATTGGGTGCGCCGGTATTGCTCTATCTGGCGGCAGCCGGAGTGGGCAGGCTGGGCGTCATTGACGGCGACGTGGTGGACGTGAGCAACCTGCAGCGGCAGGTGATCCATTTCACGCCGGATGTGGGAAAACCTAAAGTCTTGTCGGCAAAGGAAAAGATAGAGCAGATCAATCCGGATGTAGAGGTCGTTGCCTACCACGAATTTTTCACGGCGGATAATGCGTTTGATCTCATCAGCGGATACGATTTTATCGTGGACGGAACGGATAACTTCCCGGTAAAATTCCTGATCAACGATGCGTGCGTATTGGGAGGTAAGCCTTTCTCACACGGGGGGATCCTGCGGTTTGAAGGGCAGACGTTGACCCATCTTCCCGGAACGGCCTGTTACCGGTGCGCCTTCCACAGCCCGCCGCCGCCCAACGCCGTCCCCACCTGTTCGCAAGCCGGCGTGCTGGGCGCTATTGCCGGCATGCTGGGTACGATACAGGCGGCCGAAGCATTGAAATTCCTGACGGGAACGGGTGATTTACTGACCAACCGCCTCTTGTCGTTCCAGGCGAAAAGCATGCATTTCCGTACCGTGACTATCCGGAAGAATCCGCATTGCCCGGTATGCGGCGAACACCCTGTGATTACCGGATTGCACGAAGCCGAACAAGCGGCTTGCGAATTAAAAAAGAGATAAACGACCTGTTATTATGATAGAGATACCCCAACAGATCATCGACGCCATCATACGGCAGGCATACGGCGAATTGCCGGATGAGGCCTGTGGCTTGCTGGCAGGGACGGACGGCGTGGTACAGGCACACTACCCGTTGACGAACGTCGATCACAGCCCTGAACATTTCTCGTTCGACCCGCAGGAGCAATTCGGCGTACTGAAGAAAGCCCGTGCACAGGGGTTGAAGATTATGGCGAATTACCACAGCCACCCCTCTTCGCCTGCCCGGCCGTCGGACGAAGATATCCGTCTGGCATACGACCCGAACATCATGTACCTGATTGTCTCCCTCGCGGAAGAGGCGCCGGTAGTCAACGCATTCCGCATAGTGAACGGAACGGTAGAAAACATCCGGATTAAATCATCACACACGAATATAATAGATATATAATACTCTAAATATATGGCGAAAATAGCGAACAATATTACGGAACTAATCGGTAACACGCCCCTTCTTGAACTGACAGCGATAGAAGAGAAATACAATCTCAACGCGCAGGTTATTGCCAAACTGGAACAGTTCAATCCAGGCCGCAGCGTGAAAGACAGGATTGGATTGGCGCTGATAGAAGATGCCGAACGGAAAGGGCTGTTAAATAAAAACAGTGTGATCATAGAACCGACGAGCGGTAATACGGGGATAGCCATCGCATTGGTGGCGGTATCGAAAGGATACCGTGTGATCCTGACCATGCCCGATACCATGAGTCTCGAACGCCGTACCCTGTTGAGTGCGCTGGGCGCTCAGCTGGAACTGACACCCGGCTTCGAAGGCATGGGCGGCGCTATACGCAAGGCGGAGGAATTGCATGCCGCCCTCCCTAATTCCATTATCCTGCAGCAATTCAAAAACCCGGCCAACCCTGCCGTACACCGCCGTACCACCGCACGGGAGATCTGGATAGATACCGACGGGCGGACAGATATCCTGATATCGGGCGTCGGGACGGGAGGGACGATCTCCGGCGTCGGCGAGGTGCTGAAACAGTTCAATCCTTCGGTAAAGATTATCGCCGTGGAGCCGGCTGATTCGCCCGTTTTGTCGGGCGGGAAGTCGGGGCCGCACAAAATACAGGGTATCGGCGCCGGCTTCGTACCGGAGACGTACAACGCCAAGTTTGTAGACGAGGTATTCAAGGTAAGGAACGAGGATGCCATCGAAGTAAGCCGGCAACTGGCTTTGCTGGAAGGCCTGTTGGTCGGTATCTCGTCGGGAGCGGCGACCTATGCCGCGATCCAGATTGCCCGCCGTCTCGAAAATAAAGGGAAAAAGATCGTGGTCGTCCTCCCCGATACGGGAGAAAGATACCTCTCTACTATATTGTTTCATCAACCCGAATAATCAACGAATATGGCAAACAAATTATCGATCATCAGTTTTAGCGGCGACTTTGACAAGCTGACCGCCGTCTTTACGCTCGCCACAGGCGCAGCGGCCGTAGGATACGAAGTCAACCTGTTCTTCACCTTCTGGGGACTCGACGCCATCAAGAAAAAACAGGGAAGGAGCTTTGTCGGGGGAAGTCCGCTCACCCGCCTGTTCGGTTTCTTCATGGGAGGAGTGAAAGCCGCCCCCGTCAGCCGGTTGAACTTCCTGGGTGCAAGCCCCCGCATCTTCCGTTGGCTGATGCGCCGGAACAACGTTGCTACGCCCGAAGAACTGATAGATGCCGCCAAAGCGTTAGGCGTTCATTTCTATGCCTGCGAAATGGCTATGCACATACTCGGACTGACGAAGGACGATTTCATTCCCGAAGTAAAAGACGTTTTAGGCGTCGCCTCTTTCCTGCAGATTGCCGGCGGAGGACAAACCCTGTTTATCTGACGCACCATGGCAACCTATCAGTTAGACATCACACGGGAACATTGCCCGATGACCTTCGTAAAAACGAAGATAGAACTGGCCAAGCTGAAAGCGGGAGATACCCTCGAAGTCCTGCTCTCGGAAGGTGAACCGCTCGAAAACGTACCCCGCACGTCGCAGGAGCAGGGCTATCACGTACTGGGCGTAGAGCCGGCCGGAGAAAAGATATACAAAGTAATTATCCAAAAGTAAAAACACAACACTAATACATGACCATTATGGCAAAGAATGATTTGCAACGCAGCGTGACGACATCGACTGCAAGACAACTGGCTACCACCACGAAAACCCCGCCGCAGATGGGTTCGATCACCCCGCGGCTATTGCTTAAACTGTTACCCTGGGTGCAGGTCGATTCGGGAACGTATCGCGTAAACCGCACCAAGGTAGAACTGAAGAAGGCGGAACGGATCGACGTGGAATATTACGACGGAGCGCCTGCTTTCAGCGCAGACTCGTTCCGCCGCATACCCCTCTTCTCACATATAGACAGCGGGATCGTCAATCGTCTGGCCAAGAAGTTTGAGATCGAAGAAGTGCCCCTCGGTGACTATCTAATACAGGAAGACAGCGACAGCCAGAAATTCTTTATCGTCGCACGCGGGCAGGTAGAGATTTACAGCAAGGGGCCGCACGGCGAGAACCTCAGGATCGCCCTCCTCTCGGAAGGCGAATACTTCGGCGAAGCGGATATCCTTTCCGACAAGCCCTCGTCGGTCACCGTACGCGCCGTAACGCCCAGCGTATTCTTTACCATCAGCAGCTCCGAACTGGAAAGTATCATCGAAGAGGTGCCCAATTTCAGGGAAGAGTTCCAGAAAGCGGTCGATGAACACCTACGCCTGAGGGCCACAGTCAATACGCACGGGGAAAAACACATAGACCTCGTCTCCGGGCATGAAGAGGACAATATTATTCCCGAAACGTACATCGACTACGAGGAGAATCCCCGCGAGTATTCCCTCAATACCCTTCAGACCGTAGTACGTGTACATACCCGCGTCTCCGACCTGTACAACAACCCCTACAACCAACTCGAGCAACAGATGCGCCTTAGCATCGAGAGCGTGCGCGAGCGACAGGAGTGGGAACTGATCAACAACAAATATTTCGGCCTCCTGAACAGCGTAGAACCCGGCTACCGGATCAGTACGCGCTACGGTGCGCCTACGCCCGACGATCTCGACGAGTTGCTCTCGCTGGTATGGAAAAGCCCCTCCTTCTTTATTGCCCACCCGCGCGCCATCGCCGCTTTCGAACGTGAATGTACCTGGCGGGGCGTACCGCCCGTGACGACGAATATCTTCGACGCCGTCGTCATCCTCTGGCGCGGCGTCCCGATTATCCCCAGCGACAAACTGGAGATCAAGGGGCAATACCTCACCAACCGGGGCGTGGGCACGACGGAAATCATTCTCGTACGCACAGGGGAAAAGGAACAGGGCGTAGTCGGGCTGCACCAGGCCGGTATACCGGGCGAGATCGCCCCCAGCCTGTCGGCGCGGCTGATGGGATTGGATAAGTTCGGCGTCGCCTCTTACCTGCTGACCAAATACTTCTCGCTGGCTTCGCTCACGGACGACGCGATCGCGGTGCTCGAGAATGTAGAAGTAGGCTTTTACCATAATTACCAACACCGTAATGCCGTTGAGAAATAATGGATACATTGGAAGATATCAACCTTGAAGCGGTATACAAATCCTTCTCGTCCCTGCAATCTGGGGTCCCGTATTCGGAAGAGCTGTTACGGATGAACTTTGACGATTCGGTGACGCCGGGTATATTCAATCCCGACATCATCCGGAGCGACTTTCCCATCCTGCACCAAAAGGTCAACGGCAAGCCGTTGATATGGTTCGACAATGCCGCTACGACGCAAAAGCCAAAGGCGGTCATCGACGAAGTCGCCCGCTTTTATGCTACGGACAACTCGAATATCCACCGCGCCGCCCATACCTTGGCAGGCCGTTCGACCGATGCCTACGAGAAAGCGCGCGATAAGGTCAAGCGCTTCATCAATGCCTCCTCTCCCGAAGAGATTATCTTTGTGCGCGGGACAACCGAAGGGATCAACCTGATTTCCCAAACCTACGGGCGGAAGTTCATCGAGGAGGGAGACGACATCATCATCTCTACGCTCGACCACCATGCCAATATCGTCCCCTGGCAACTGCTGGCCAAAGAGAAGAAGGCACGCCTGCTCGCTATCCCCATCAACGACAACGGGGATATCATCCTCGAAGCCTACGAACGCCTGCTCAGTCCGCGCACCAAGGTGGTCTCCTTCGGACAGGTGAACAATACGTTCGGTACGGTAAGTCCCGCGCGGGTGATGATAGAAATGGCCAAGCGGTACAATGCCCTGACGGTGATAGACGGGGCGCAATCCATTGCGCATACGCCGGTGGATGTGCAGCATCTCGATTGCGACTTCTTCGTCTTCTCGGGGCATAAGATATACGCGCCGAACGGCATAGGCGTCGTCTACGGTAAACGGGATGTGTTGGACATCTTGCCCCCCTGGCAGGGCGGCGGCAATATGATCAAGGATGTGACGCTGGAAGAAACGCTATTCAATACGCCTCCCGCCCGCTTCGAAGCCGGTACGCCCAACGTCGCCGGCGCCGTAGGATTGGGCGTTGCCCTCGACTATGTCAAACGTCTCGGGCTGGGCAATATTGAGAAGTACGAACACGAACTGACGGAGTATGCCCGCGCACGGCTTTCGACCGTTAAGGGGCTGCACCTGTTGGGCAATCCGCGCGAGCGTGTCAGCGTCGTCTCCTTTATTCTCGACGGTATCCCTACGCCGGAAGCCGGACAGCTGCTCGACAGGGAAGGTATCGCCCTTCGTGCCGGCCACCACTGCGCCCAACCGGCACTTCGCCGTTTAGGAGTAGAGGCCAGCATACGCCCCTCCTTCTCCTTCTATAATACCAAAGAGGAGATCGACCGCCTGATAGAGGCGATCCTGACCATACAAAGCAGAAGCGCCATGCATCATTACGCTTCTGCTTTCCACTCCCTGTAACAGCGGATTCTGTTTCTTCACGAATCCCTACCTGTTTGGTAAACGATAGTCTAAGGCCGGAGCGCGGTCTCCCAAGAGGGGGACATAGTGGAAGTCTTTTCCTCTTTTTTCTTCAAATTCTTTCTTGGCGTCCTGTACCAATTGCGGGTTGGTGTACAGCTCTATGGCCGTCAGTGAGAATACTTTTGCGGCATTGATCAGTCCTTTTGTCCCGATGGTCGAACCGTCTGCGGCAACATTCTGCCAGCTGTGTCCTGCGCTCCCGGGCACGAATACCGCCGTACCGAAACTGACAGTCGGGACATTCCAGCTGACATCCCCCACATCGGATGATCCGCCTCCCGT
This sequence comes from Tannerellaceae bacterium, assembly GCA_031274415.1. GTDB lineage: Bacteria > Bacteroidota > Bacteroidia > Bacteroidales > Tannerellaceae > DFXE01. The sequence continues at coordinate 12,300 of JAISQD010000184.1, forward strand.
CGACGGTCTCTCTTCGGCCAGCGGCCGTATCGTCACGACCTGTTCCAGCGTAGCCGGATCGCCGTTCAGCCCTTTCACGATCTCTTCGGCAAACGCCCTCTCGCGTTCGTCGTAGTGCACGCCTCCTACAATGTGTAACTGCTGCTGTACAAGTTCCGCCAGTTTCCTGTTGTACAACTTTTCATAAAAGCCGGAGATAATTTCGGACGAGACAGTCGTCTGCGTTCCTTTCGCCGCCCCTTCCGCCGCCTGCCCGATCCATTCGACCAGCTCTTTCAATACCTCCCTTTTCGGGCTGCGGATGTAATAGGACACTTTGGCATAGTCGGGAACAACGTTCGGCGCCTCCCCGCCATTCACGATCACATAATGGAAACGGGAAGAAAACGGCACATGTTCGCGCAACAGGTTGACCATATAGTTAAACGCTTCCACGCCATCCAGCGCCGAACGTCCTTTGTCCGGACTCCCTGCTGCATGGGCGGCAATTCCCCTGAATGTATAGTCGATCATCTGTATAGCCGTCCCCGTCCCTACGCTTACGCCATTCGCGGTCGCAGGATGCCAGTCGAGCACGATGTCTACTCCCTTGAAAAATCCTTCCCGTACCAGATAGACCTTTCCTCCGCCCCCTTCTTCGGCCGGCGTACCGAAGACTTTGATCGTCCCCGTCTGTTTGTGGCTATCCAACCATTGACTGATCGCCACTGCGCCGGCTACCGATCCCACGCCAAACACGTTATGCCCGCAGGCATGCCCGTTTGCTCCTTCTGTCAATGGCTTGCGGTAAGGCACCGTGTCTTGTGACAACCCCGGCAGGGCGTCGAACTCTGCAAGAATCCCGATGACAGGGCTTCCCGAACCATACGTCGCCACAAACGCCGTAGGCATACCGGCGATATCCGCCTCGACTGCGAACCCTTTTTCCTTCAGGTGCTCTTGCAGGAGAGCGGAACTTTTGACTTCAAGGAATCCCAGTTCGGGATGGCTCCATATCTGTTTTTGCAACTTGTCGTACGTACCAAAGGAATTGTTCAGGTACTCGACCGATACATTTTTCAGCGGGTCTTTCCCTTTTTTCTTTTGTGCATAGGTACAGAAAGGAATCGTAGCGATACACAACACAAGTAAAATGATCTTTTTTGTTTTCATAACGTCGTTATTCTATTATCTTTAATTACGGCGACAAACTTAAAAGAGAAAAAAGGGATGTAAAATACCATGTATATGGTATATTCGTTGTATCTTTGCATTCCAATCTACGGGGCTGACCGGTTTAGACAGCGGGTAGAAGTGGTTTGTAAGCATGTAGTGCGTGGTTGGCTTGCACTTAAATATCAGACAACAAACAATTAACTGGCGAAAATAACTACGCTCTCGCTGCTTGATCGAAGTATAGTAGATCTTAAGCTTAATCCTTGCAATAGTTGCAGGGACGTGACATCACCCGGATGCTGTGGCTCCGAAGCGGTTCGATCAGGTGGTGCAGCAATATCGGAGATAGCTTAAAGTAGGCCCCGGCCTTTGAGCGAAACTTTAGGGGGATAAGGATGGAATGGGTAGCTTCGGTCTTGCTCTATCCCGACAATTAAAGCGAAGATAAACATGTAGAAAGCAAATTAATTCCTCGTTTGGACGAGAGTTCGAATCTCTCCAGCTCCACAGAAAACGTATGTGTCTAAGCCGACTGTATGCATGCAGTCGGCTATTTTTATATCGGGGTCTTGCATTTCACACATCGGTAATTGAACTGCCACAAAAGTGGACGGGTACGCTCCGAATTATCCAAAATCGTCAACAAGCGCGCTTTTTAATATTATTTATACATTAATCCTTCGATTTCCCGTGATTTAATTTTCATTTTTTCATTTTTTATTCGTATAATTGCCACGAACCTAACAGTTTCATCTAAAAAACACATGACAATAACAATTTTCAATTTATTTTTTCATGAAAAAGCTTCTTTTAATTAGTATGACTTTTGCTTTTGTAGCGAATCTGTCGGCTCAACTAAAAGTTGATGCGGCAGGACAGGTCGGAGTAGGAGGTACTATTACGACGATCAACAATGCTAATGTTCCCATTACATTTAAAGTGAACGGCGTTGTAGCCGGGTATACGGGATATTCGGGAAAGACCAATGTATCTTTTGGATGCAATGCTCTTTCTGCAGCTACAGTAACAGGCAACTACAATACTGCCAGTGGAGGGTATGCTCTTGTCAGCAATACAACAGGCTCCAACAATACTGCCAGTGGATACTGCGCTCTTAGCTCCAATGTAGCGGGTAATTATAATACTGCTGTTGGTAATAATGCAGGTGTTGCTGCAAGCGGCCTGAACAATATTACAGCCATTGGTTATAATGCGTCAGCTACCTCCAGCAATCAGGTAAGAATTGGCAACACCAGTGTTACCAGCATTGGCGGTCATGCGGGATGGACTACTTTGTCGGACAAACGGGCGAAGAAAAACGTCCGGCCGGATGTGCCGGGGCTGGCATTTATCAATCAGCTGCAACCGGTTACCCGAAACGGTAAAAACGGCCTATTTATGTATGTATAATTTGCAAGGCTCTCAATTGAAACAAACGACGATACAGGAAAGAGGCGAAGGCGTACAAACGTTATACGGCTCGGAATTGAACGCCGGCATATATCTCTATTCCTTGATTGCCGACGGGCAGAAAGTGGATACGAAACGGATGATTTTAACGAAATAAGGAGGTGAATGATGAAACGGTTTTTAATTTTTACTGTGTTATTTTCTTTGGGCATAAGTGTCTTTGCCCAGGAATACTATCGGTGGTATCGAGGTGAAAAATATCCATTGATACTTGATCCGACACGAAAACTTATATGGGTTCATTCTGCAGACGATACCCTTGACATAAAAAACAGACTGATTGAGCAAAATATTCAGGTTCTTCCCTTTATAGTAACAATAGGAGCTCCTCATCATTGCTGGGCAATAATAAAAAGTGATCAAAGTGATCATTTCCCCGATTTTACCGAGGATGAAATGATCGTATATGAAGGCGGATATTTTCTGTTTGAAAATGGAAGTGCCGAAGGAGGGCTTGATCCGGTATTTGCTGTAAAATTGAAAAATTCCGATGATTTTCAGGAACTAAAAAAGTTTGCAGAAGAAAACAACGTGATTGTTCTGGGAAGAGACAGATACATGCCCTTGTGGCATTTTCTCTACTGTACAAAGGCGTCCAAAGGGAATTCTATGCAGATGGCCAATCAGCTTTATGAGTCCGGTTTGTACGACGCCGCCGAATTTGGATTGAGCACTTATGCCTCCGATGTCGATGTTCTTCCAGGTACTAATCGGGAACTTGAGCCTATTCCAGACGTTTCTCCGACGGGTATTGCTCTGCCGGCAGCAAAACCGGTAATAAAAGTGTACAGAGATTCTGGTTCATCTGAAAATATGGCAATCGAAGCAGTAGGTGATTTAATAAAAGAGGTAGAAGTCTTCGACTTGAGCGGGAAACTCCTGCATAAATCTTCCTATTCCGGCATATCGCGGGTAAACTGGAAAGCGAAAAAAGGGCTGTATCTTGTTAAAATCAGTCTGCAATCCGGTCTCTGGGTGTATAGGAAAATGATCATTTGACAATTTTTTCTCCTTACAGTTACGATACGGAATCGGATTCTTCGCCCAGTCAAGTATTCGGGTATCATGGAACAGTCTGTGCCGGAATTATAGGCGCTACTGCCAACAATAATCTTGGAGTGGCGGGAATTGCCCCGGGTTGTCCGATAATGTCAATCAGTAACAGTTTGGATGGATACCCACAATCAAGAATGAGCAGGGCTCGAGGTTTTAATTTTACCTGTCAAAACGGAGCCGCTGTAATCAGCATAATTCATGCGATGGAGAAGATCGGTGGGGAAGTAATTACGGAACACCGTTAGATGTCATGGCTCCCTATCAAACTACAACAGATCATCCTAACGGCACCTGGGACAATGAAATGGGTTATGGTTTGGTTGATGCTTATGCCGCCGTTCAAGTAGCTGCAGCATGTCCGGTCAATTTCTCTAATAGAACAGTTACATCCAATACAACCGTTACAAGTTACTGCGACATCAACGTCCAAAACGTAACCGTCACCAACAATGCGAAACTGACATTGGATGCGGAAGGTTCAACGGTGATCAATGGGACTTTTGAAGTGGCTTTGGGTGCACAATTGGAAATCAAATAAGGGAAGAAAAGGGTTGGGGGATGTCTCCACTCGCTTCGCTCGGTCGACATCCCCCAACCCAAGAACGCCCCCCGTCATCATAAGTCCGCTATTCACTTTTCCCTGTTTTTATTTTTATTTCTCGTTTTTTATTCGTATAATTGCCGTGAACCTAATGGTTTCATCTAACAAACACGTTACAATAATAGAACAAAATTATGAAAACACCGATTTTAGTCTGTTTATCGTGCATCCTGGCGCTTTCTATCGGATGCTCCGACAACAATAATAATTTGCCTCAAAAGTCTTTTACAGATACGAAATGGAAATTTATCGGATTTGTTGATGGACAAACAGAACTATTAAAAAAACCGGAAAACAATCTGTCCCATATCTATTGGATATCTTTTTATGCGGATCATACACTTTTTGTAAAATCATCTATCAATGA
>JAISQD010000189.1 GCA_031274415.1 Tannerellaceae bacterium
TTTAACTATTACAACGACCAGGGGTTGGAGCTTTCCGACGCCGACAATATCGCCAATTCGGGGTTTGAAATACCCCATGCCATTCTGGGATTCACCGGAAAAGCGTTTAACCGCGTGACCTTTAACCTCTCGGTCAATGCGGCGCAAAGCGGCGGCGCACTGTTGCAGCAGGCGTGGTTCGACGTGGCGGTCAAGGAGTCGTTCCGTATCCGCGTGGGGAAGTTCAAAACGCCCTTTACGCATGCCTACCTGACGACGCTTGGGGAGACGCTCTTCCCTGCGTTGCCCTCTTCGCTGACCGCTACGACGATTATCCCCCATTCCCTGAACGCCGTCAATCCGGCCTTTGCCACCGGATTCGACCTGGGGGTACAGGTACACGGGCTTGTGAATGAGCGGTGGAACTACCAGGTGGGCATATTCAACGGGACGGGTATAGGCGTCAATACAGCCACAAAGACCATGAGCGACGACCACCGGTGGCTTCCCTCCCTGCTCTATACCGGACGGCTGGCCTATATGCCGAAAGGGATCATGCCGGCTTCGCAAGGGAATCCCGACTGGTTGCATGAAGACAGGATGCTGTTTGCCGTGTCGGCCTCCTACAATGTGGAGGCGGAGAGCGAGAGCAGCAACGATTTCCGCGCCGGCGTGGAGTTTGCCTGGATGAAAGACCGCCTCTACCTGGCGGTCGAAGGCTATTGGATGAATATGAAATTTGCCCGTCGTCAACGCATCTCCAAAGCGTTTAACTTCTGGGGAGCCTACGCGCAGGCCGGGTATTTTATTACCGACAGGCTGCAAGGGGCTATCCGTTACGATTTCTACGACCGTAACGGGATTGATGCCGGAGGGCTGTTGAACATGCCGGCTGTCGGGGCTAACTATTACTTTTTCAGCTCCAACCTGAAGCTGCAAGTCATGTACCAGTACCTCGGACGTACCGGCCATGCGACGCAGATAGACCGCGACAACGACGACCTGGGGCTTGCCCGGCATAGCGTTGTCGCCATGTTACAATACACTTTTTGATGTCGATGGGTATGAGAAAGGGTTTATTCTTTGCTGCATCCCTTGTCTGTGGATGGCTTTTCACCGGTTGTGACGATGGGAATATCTATCCGCCTGAACGGGAAGAGGCCGGCGGTCCGAAGGTGACGATGCAGGTCTCCTTTACCGGGCTGGAGGCCTGGCCGGTCAATTATTCGTTGCTATTCGCCGCCTTTGGCGAGGACGGGAAACACCCGGTGATATCCAAGATTATCTCCCGGCCGGCCTCCGGCAACGAGCAGGTAACGGTCTCCCTCAGCGGATTGGACGAACGGGTGCGCACGATCGCCATTGCAGTAGCCAATAAGGGGCGCGAACCGGTCTATAGCTGCTATTCCTATGCGTATAACGGCGAACAGGAGTTGCTTTTACCGGTGAGCGAAATCAACCTGGCGGCCTACGGCCGTGTGCAACAGCAGGTATTCGACAGCTACTGTACGCGCTGTCACGGAGAGGGAGAGCAGGCGGCTGCGTCGCTGTACCTGACGGCGGAGAGGAGTTACCGGTCGATCGTGAATGTGCCGTCGTCCCTGTCGGCGGCGAACAAGCTGTTGATACACCCCGTCCTTCCTGCCGAGAGTTTCATGATCGACATACTGACAACGGATATCGTGCAGTATAACCATACCGACGTGCTTCCCGAGGCCGAAATGATCACCCTCATTGAAACATGGATCAAAGAAGGGGCGAAAGAATAGCCATGTAAGGATAAAAACAGTACCTTTGGCACTAAGTATTAAAGTATAAGCCTATGTATAAGAAAGAGAAATACCGCGAGACCGACAAAATGAGCGACCTGATATGCGATAACTATCCGATGGTATTGGTGATGAATCGCTTTGGTATCGCTTTGGGCTTTGAAGAGAGGAATATAGGCGAAGTGTGCCGGCAAAACGGAGTGGATACCTGTACGTTCCTTACGGTCGTCAATTTCCTTATCGAGGCAAAAGCAGCTCCTGTGGAAAATGTCGGCAAATGCTTTTCCATGGAGGCGTTGATTACCTATCTGCATAATGCGCATGATTATTTTCTGAAGTTCCGTTTGCCCGGCCTGCGCAGCAAACTGACGGAAGCCATAGAGGATTGTCCGGCAGACGTCGCCTTTGTGATCACCAAATTCTTTGACGAGTATGTCGACGAGGTAAACAAACATATGATGTATGAAGAGAAAACGGTGTTCCCCTATGTCCGCGGATTACTTAAAGGAAAGGACGGCTCAAAGTACAATATCTCCATATTCCGTAAGCGGCACGACCAGATCGAGATGAAGATCATTGAGCTGAAAAACCTGTTGCTTAAATACTACCCCGGCAAGGGAAACAATTTGTTGAACAGTGTGTTGTTTGATATCTTTGCCACCGAACAAGACCTTTCTACGCATAACCTGGTTGAAGATTACCTCTTTATTCCTGCCATATTGGAACTGGAAAAACGATAAATAAACACCCGAAGAGAGGATATGAGCGAGCATCTTAAAGTTATTATTGCAGAAACGTCTCCTGTTATACGTTGCGGATTAGAGGTGCAACTGAAACGGCTTTCCGGGTTACGCCTTCAACTGATCGAAGTCGCCGACGCCGAATTTTTGTACGAATCCATGCGTATGCACAAACCGGATATGCTGATCATTAACCCTTCCATGCAGGGTTGTTTCTCTTTGCAGCATCTGAAAGAAGAGACGGGCTGTCCGCATGTGAAATGTATCGCCTTGCTTTATGCCCTGGCCGACCCCGCCTTGCTTCGCCTGTATGACGAACAGATCAGCATATACGACAGTGCCGACGAGATCAAACGCAAACTGGAACACTTCGATACCGACGAACTGCCGGAGCTGCCCGATACCGACGAACAGCAAATGCTGAGCGTCAGGGAAAAGGAAATTGTCGTCTGCGTAGTCAAAGGGATGACCAACCGCGAAATCGCCACCCGCCTTTTCCTCTCCACCCATACCGTCATTACCCACCGCCGCAACATCGCCCGTAAACTCCAAATCCACAGCGCCAGCGGCCTGACCGTCTACGCCATAGTCAACAAACTGATCGAACTCAGCGACATCGACAAACAGCAAAAGACATAGAGTTGATTATACGTTTGGAATCAACTCTACAGAAAGCCCCAAAGCTGATGCGATGCGATAGAAAGTAGAAACCTTCGGTTCTGTTCGTCCCGTTTCGATGCGGGAAATATAAGACTTATTACTTCCCACTTTTGCTGCAAGTTCCGCTTGTGTCATGTGAACCTTTTTTCTCGCCTGCTCAATAATCTGACCGGTATAGTAGGCGTATGCCTCCACCCTGAAAGCCTCCCGTTGCGGTGTTCCCTCTTTTCCGTATAACTCATCAAGTTCGGCGCTGACACTTCTGATTTTATTCTTTGCTTCCATAATATTCATTTTTTATTCTTATTGCTTTTTCTATTTCGTTTTCAGGTGCCTCTTGCGTTTTCTTTTGGAAACCATTAAAAAGAACAATTATTTTACCCTCATCAAAAATAAAGAAAATCCGATAAATATTCCCACTGTGCATGGCTCTTATCTCATAGATGCCGTCCCTTATATATTTGATAAACTTCGTGCTAATTCTATCCTCTGTTTGTAACAAATCAAGAATATAATGTATCTTCTTTTTTTCCTTAACAGATAAGGAGTTCATAAAATCATCGTAATAATGACCAAAAGCTATAATTTCCCTTTTCATGCTGCAAGTATACAAAAAGTTGCACAGTTATGCAACTTTTTAAGGAAAGTTACATTAGTGGCTTATGGATTACCAAAGATAATAGAATCTTTGAGGATAAGGATGCTTTCCCGTCCCATGTTGAATAGCAAATCAATGCAGCTTAGGTTGGGGAGAAATCCTGACTTTTGGGTGAATACCTGGTAATAGGGCTTGGGGCGGAAAGCGGGGTCTTCCTTTGCGTGTTTCGGGCGGATGATCTCCCGGAAATCATGGGGGGGGTCCGGAAGATAGCGCTCTGTGTAGGTGACGTGGGGGTGCAGCTCCATGAGCTGGCAGACAAGGCGCCGCAGGGCTTCATTGAAATCGAAGAGAAAATCGAACCTCTTTTCGTAGAAGGGGATAAAATCGTCCTGGTAATAGTCGAAGAAAGGGCTGGCGCCATAGGCCGATACGATGGCGTTCCAGTGCAGATGACGCCAATTCCCATGGTCGGAGATACGGATATCTTTGGTGAGGCATTTTAACCCTTCGGGCTTCTCTATGGGGATCGAAAGGGAGAGGGGGCCGTTGGCGGAGGCGATGACGCAACGGTTTCGATAGGTCTGCTTCACGTAGTTTTCGGCTGTTTCCATACGGACGTCCGCCGCGTATTGATACAGTTTGCAATACTGCTGGACAGGCCCCAGATATGTCGTGGAAAGATAGACCATCTTGCTGTCAGTGTACCTTTTTGAAGCATAGCTGTTTGTCCCGGCTATACCAGCAGAACCAGACCTTACCTATAATATGGCCGGCAGGGATAAATCCCAGGTGGCGCGAATCCACAGCATCCGCCGTATTGTCGGAAAGCGCCCAGTAATAATCCTGTTGGAACGTATAGGTATTGCTCTCTTCTCCCCTGATATGCAATTTCTCGTTGTGAAAGCGGGCGTTCCCTTCCGAGTCGATGAGGATCGCTTCCTTGTATGCGGCATGTACAGGGGGATTCAAGCGGAGGACCTGCCCTCTATAAGGCACGGTGAGCGTATAGTTTTCCGTCTCTTTTTGTGTAAAGAGTTTGTTTTCCTCTTCTTTCAGATCTTCCCTTATCTGGTATTCCTCGAAAGGGGTCAGCATGACGGAGTAGCTGTTTTTCTCTTCCCTCCACTCCTCTTTCCCTAACGGGATATCCAACTGTTTGACGGCGCCGGTGAAAGGCGTTATGATGCTCTTTGACACAGAGTAGGGGAGAAGCGTGTGGGGTGAGCGGGGAAGACGCCTGCTATTCACGCGGTATCCCGACGAACCGACCTCAATCGTATCGCCCGGCAACGCGACGCAACGGCTGACGATCAGGGGCGTATTGGCCGAATCCTTTAAAAGCGGACTGGTAAAGAGAAGCGTCTGGTTTCGTTTCAGGCGGCTCTTTACAGGCCGCTTATTCACCAGCACGTAATCTCCTTCGTGCAACGCCTTTTCCATCGAATTGGTGGAGATACGGTACGATCCGATATAATAATAACGAATCGCCAGGACAAACAACACACAGGCAAACAATATCCCCCAACTCTTCAGGTGGAAAGCCGGGGAACGCCGCTTTGAAGCGGAAACATTTGTCTTATCCTCCTGATCCATCTTTATGTACCATCCTGAACAGACGATCCCAACGGATACCGCCATCCAGCAAACTACGGTCCTTATCTATGGAGAGCCATATAAGAATAGGCTTACCCACGATATGGTCTTCGGGTACGAAGCCCCACGAACGGCTATCGGCGCTGTTGTGCCGGTTATCGCCCATCATAAAATAGTAGTCGTACCTGAACGTATAGGTACGCTCTTCTTTTCCGTTGATCAGTACTTTTCCATCGGTGATTTCCAATGTGTTGTTTTCGTAGTTTCTGATACAGCGATGGTACAGGGCGAGATTCCAGGCGGTGAGTTCTATCGTCGCTCCTTTGTTCGGTATCCATATCGGGCCATAGTTGTCGCGCGTCCATCCGGTTTCATAGTCTACAGGATAGGTCAGGCCTCCGCCCAGGATGTCGGGTTCGATGATGATCTTTTTGACGGAGGGCAGCTTTTCGGCGATCTGCAACGCTTTCTTTGTTAGCGGCATCCGGTAGATGGGATTATACAGTCCCGACTGGTTTTTCTCGAACCCGATCAGCGGGAAGAGCTCGACATAATACCCGCTGTTGGTCGCCAGCATACGGTCGTCCCGACTGATGTTCATCAGGCGGAACTGCTCTTCCGTAATGGGCGAGCCGTTTGTTTCGACGAAATAGTTGTATTGTAAAAACTCCGGATTTTCGGCGGGGGAGCCATTGATATAGACCTGGTTGTCGCGTACCGACAGTGAGTCGCCGGGCATACCGATGCAGCGTTTGACATAGTTTTCCCGCTTATCCACCGGACGGTAAATGATATCCCCGTACAGCCCCTTGTTCATGGCGATATGCTCGCGCCCGTACTCTTCTATCAAGGTATAATAATCGGGGTTTTGCCTGTTCAGGGCGACGGTATCCCCGGCGGGAAAGTTAAAGACGACGATATCGTTGCGTTTGACCTGCCCCAACCCTTTTACCCGTTTATACCCCCATTCCGGCCAATCCAGGTAGGATTTGCAGTTGATAAAGGGGAACGTATTCTGTACCAATGGAAAGGAGAGCGGCGTATTGGGGACGCGCGGGCCGTAGCTGAGTTTGCTGACAAACAGGTAGTCGCCCGTCAGGAGTGTCTTTTCCAGGGAGGGCGTGGGAATCTGGTAGTTCTGGAAGACGAAAAGGTTGATAAAATAGACGGCAACCAGGGCAAACAGGATATCGTCGATCCATTCAAGGACATTCCGGACGGACGGATTCTTCGATTTCTTCCAACTGCTCCATGGGATAAACTTAGTCAGGAATATATCGACCAACACGATTAACCCGAACAGCAACCACCCGTTCTGCATCCAGATGGTAAAAAGGATATACAGGATAGCGCTGATGCTAAACTTGATCCATTGTTTTCTTGTGATCTCTCTCTTCTTCATGTTCCCTGTATTTAGAATTTAAGCATGTCATCCATACCGAAAAACCCTCTTTTCCCGGCAACGAACTCGGCAGCCATCACCGCTCCCAAAGCGAATCCCGCCCGGTTCTTCGCAACATGTTTGATGCTGATGTAATCGGCATCCGAATCGTAGACTACTTCGTGGATACCCGGTATCTCGCCATCGCGGATGGCGCTGATCGGCAGATCCTCGGGCTGTTTCTTTTCCCCCAGCGTCCAGCGCCGCTTACGGTCGAGGTTGGAGATAATCCCCTCGGCCAGCGTAATGGCTGTGCCGCTTGGCGCATCCAGCTTGTGTATATGGTGCGTCTCGGTCAACCCGACATCATAGGAGGGAAAGCGGTTCATCGTCTTTGCCAGGAAAGCGTTCAGCGCAAAAAAAATATTGACGCCTATATGAAAGTTGGAGGCATAGAAGAACGTCGCCTCCCCTGCTTCGCACCGCTTTTTGACCTCATTCATACGGCCTAACCACCCTGTCGTCCCCGATACCACCGGCACGCCGGCGGCAAAGCAGGCCATATAATTATCAAAAGCCGCGTCGGGCGTCGTAAATTCAATCGCGACATCCGCACATTTAAAACCGTCCGACTTAAAATCTTCCGTATTGTTTACATCAATAATAGAAACGATTTGATGCCCTCTTTCAAGGGCGATCCCTTCGATGGTTTTCCCCATCTTCCCATAACCGATCAGCGAAATCCTCATAGTGTACCTTTACATTATAATATACATAAAAAATCGTTACCATTCCCGTAGGATAAACGAGAGTGCAAACATAATCAAAAATACCGGATTAATAAACAGGAAGCGCAAATAAAGCAGGTCAACGCATTAAAATGTATTGTTTTAGCAGCCAATAACGGATGCAATACAATGGCTCTCGTAGAGAGCTAACATAGATAGGCAGCACCCTGAGGGTGCTGTATATAAACAGATTACCACCCTCTCTTGCCTCCATCGGAGGCAAACCTCCCCTTAACACTGTAAAAGAGGTTTGCCTCCGATGGAGGCAGAGGTGTGTGGTAATGCATTTATCGATGCAGAACTTCACTATTCACTATAAAATGCTCTTACCGATGACATCAACAGCTGTGAAATGTTTATGAAAGGAATTTTATTCGTATTATTATAGAAAATAATTGTACTTTTGCAAACCTTATTGATTCAAATGATGAGTAATCTTCAAAACAAGTCAGATATACTGACCGATGCTGCCAAGTTTCTGCATGACAAAGGTTGGTATCCCGCCGTGGCTCACGGTGCATATTATGGATGTTATCAACTTTCTAAGCATATTTGGTTACATAAAATGAGAAAAACACAACAAGAATTGGATCTGTTATGTAGTTCAGGCAAAATTGGGTCGCATGAAGTTTTAATCAACGAGGTCAGAAATTTCATACGAGATTCAAAGAAAGCGGATTGTAGTAATCACATGAGCGATTATTACAGATTGATTGGGCAATTAAAAAGGTTGCGGGTGAAAGCTGATTACGATGATGAAATCTTCGACAGTTCCGCAAGCAGAAGCGCTATTTCTCTATCAGATACTATCATCTCAATTCTCAAAAAATATCAATAAATTATGGATGCGAAGCAATATATTTTGAACGAATTAGGAGCTTTAATTGTAAAAGTTCCCAATGTTCGTGTGCGTTATGAATATGATGAAAATGCGCTTGTTCATTGTATCGAAGTCATTCCAAATGAAATATATCATTTGAATAATGAATATGTTTTATGGGAAAATGAAATGACAGATAAATTTATTGAACTTTTTCCGAAACAAAACATTTGCTTTATCTCTGATGATGCTTTAGTCGGTATTGAAAACGAAGAATATGTTCTGTACGGAACCAAATACACAGAAGTTTCAACAGACAAAGAAACCATAATTATTGACCAAGCTGTCGTAGTTCTGCAACAAGAAACGGTTACGGATTGGACAGAAATAACGTTTAAAGATGGTCGTTGCAATAATTCAATGGAGAACTTTACTATTTCTGGAGATTATACGAATGGAAACAATCAGCATGAATATTCATCAGCAGCATAAATTTATGGAAAATACAAACAAATTAGAATCTGGATTTCAGATTAAAAACATGATACTTGTAGAAAGTTCATTTTCTCGGATTAATAACGTTGCATTTGGAACAGAGATTGCCAATAATGTTAATATTAAAGTCGATGTGAATGTGAATGGCGCAGTCGTTACTGTTGTAGAAGAAGTATCTGTTGAACAGAAGTTTCAAGAGATAGAACAGGTTAAGATTTCAGTTAAAATGGTTGGAATCTTTGAATGTGTAGGCGATTCGTCCTTGAAAGATTTAGACGGATTTGGCAAAGTGAATGGTGCGGCTATTATTTTCCCCTATATTAGAGAGCATATAACTAATTTATCTTTAAAAGCAGGGCTTGGAGCAATAATACTACCCCCTGTTAATTTCACGAAGAATAAGTAGATTAGCACGAAATTTTATTGTTTTGTCCTTTCTTACAGTTGGAACCAGAAGCGGCTGCCTTGGCTTTCCTGGCTTTCTACGTGTAGGGTGGCGCCGTGGGTTTTTAGTAGCTCTTGGCAGACGATCAGGCCGAGGCCGCTGCCTTGTTCGCCGGCGGTGCCGCGTTGGGTCTGGCTGGTGTCGAGGCGGAAAAGGTTGCGCAGCTGTTCTTCCGTCATGCCGACGCCGGTGTCGCAGACTTCCACACAGTAACGGGGGGCTTTCTTCCTGCCTTTCTGTTTGGGTGGAGGCATCAGGGGTTCGATTTCGAGTCCGATCATACCGCCTGCGGGGGTGAATTTCAGGGCGTTGGTCATGAGGTTGCGGATGACGGTGGAGAGCATATTGCTGTCGCCGGTGACGATTACCGACTTGGGTATCGCGATGTAGAGGGTGACGCCTTTTTGGTCGGCCATGTTTTGCAGGAGCTTTATTTCGGTACGGCGCAGTTCGGAGGCAAAGTCGAAAGGCGCCGGGCGGAAAGGCATACGTCCGGTTTGCGTCTGTGCCCAGTTCAGCAGGTTGTAGATCAGTTCCACTTCCGAGTCGGCGGATTTGAGCAGTTGGGTGTAGTAATTCCGCAGCGTGTTGTCGTCCCACCCGGGGTTCTGGATCAGCTCTTGCAGTGCGTTGCGTTGGGAAATGGCAGGGCCTTTCAGGTCGTGCGAGATGATGCTGAAGAACTTATCTTTGGTGGCGTTCATTTCGGCCAATGCACGATTACGGCGGCTGCGCAGGTGAAGGACATACCACAGCAAAAGGAGTATCACCGCCGCGAGCGCGAGACCGCCGGTGAGGGCTGCACGGACGGTTTTATGGCGGGCTATCACGGCCTCCTGCTCGGCGATTTGAAGCTCTTTCTTTTCGGTTTCGTATTTGACTTCCATTTCGCTTAACGCCGACTGGTAGTTTTTGTTGGAATAGGCGATGTTGAGGCTGTTTTGGCGGTCAAACGCAGCGATGGCTTTTTCCGTGTTACCCATCATCATGTTTGCCTTGCCGATGTATTCGTACAGGAGCGAGTTGGCGTATAGATCGGCTGAATCCGTAGCCAGCGCCCGCAAAGCCGTCTGTTCGCTCAGGGCATATTTGCCTTGTTTGAGATAGACAAACGCCATCTGCCGCAGCGAATTGGCAATATGTACGGAGCTGTTCCATTCTTCCGCATAGCGCAATGCTTTTTGGGTGTTTTCGAGCGCTTTGCCGTAGTCTTTTTCGCTCTTGATAAGACATTCCGCCCATTCCTGAAATAGAAAGATCTTACTTTCGAGCGTGACTTTGGGATCGTGCTCAATAATATCGTATGCCATCCCGGCATATTCCAGCGCCTTGTCGTACTCCTGTTTTTCGCGATAGATGGCAACCATGCCGGTATAATCATACACCAGGTATCTATCGTCACCCAATATCTTTCTTAACGCAATGGCTTTTTCGTAGTATGCCAACGCCTTGTCGTAGTTTTTCAGGCAATAATAGGCGCGTCCGAGGTTGACTAAAACCAGGTTCTTCAATTTGTCCAGTTTGTTTTTCTCGGCAATATCCAACGACACGAGATAGTATTCGACGGCCTCTTTTAGCTTTCCCCGGGCATCGTTGGCGATACCGATATAAGTATACGCGTCGGCTTCCACTTCGCTTGCTTTCTCTATATTTTCCTCTTTCATCTGTTTTGCAACGGACAACATCTTCTCAAAGTAGACCATGCTGGAATCGTATCGGCTGCTGTAATAATGCGATAGTCCGAGATAGGAATAAAAGTATCCGGCGGAAAACCACTCGTTGTGTTCCAACGCTAATTGCAGGCCGGCCTGAGCAAGTTCAGCCGCACGTTCAATATTGCTGGAGAGGTATTCATCGCTCAATGTGTTGTAGACTTCAATCTTGTCCGTATCCGAAAGCGGACGGGTGAGCAA
>JAISQD010000198.1 GCA_031274415.1 Tannerellaceae bacterium
ACCGGTTTGTAACCCGCTCCTGAAAGCCGATTACGGGAGGCCATACTCCCATCTTTCGCACAGTTGCGAACAATTGCAGCCATTCAATTGTTCTCACGGCACACTCACCTCCTTTCACCCTCCCTTCACCGCATTTCAATGTCCATCAATGTGTTACGCGAAAGGTGAAGGGGTGAAGGCAAAAAAACGGAAACTTTTATTGGCTACTCAAACAATACATTTTAATGCGTTGACCCTGCTATCGGGGAGGGGGGGGTGTTGCCAATCGGAAATTTTCATGTAATTTTGCGGGAGTTGTATTAAAAATCTCATCTATAATGAATGATATTAAACTAATGGACAAGGCGGCGGACAATATCCGCATACTGGCGGCGGCGATGGTGGAAAAAGCAAAATCCGGCCATCCCGGCGGCGCAATGGGCGGCGCAGACTTTATTAATGTATTATACAGTGAGTTTCTGGTTTTTGACCCTGAAAGGCCTGACTGGGAAGAGCGGGATCGTTTCTTCCTCGACCCGGGGCACATGTCCGCCATGCTCTACGCCGTACTCGCCTTGGCGGGTAAGTATACGATGGACGAGCTTGCCGCTTTCCGCCAGTGGGGTAGCCCTACGCCGGGGCATCCCGAAGTGGACGTGGCGCGGGGGATCGAGAATACCTCCGGCCCGCTGGGGCAGGGGCATACATACGCCGTCGGCGCGGCTATCGCCGCTAAATTCCTGAAAGCCCGACTGAATGGGCGGATGAACCAGACGATTTATGCCTATATCTCCGACGGGGGGATTCAGGAAGAGATTTCGCAGGGGGCAGGGCGTATCGCCGGTTCGCTGGGGCTGGATAACCTGATTATGTTTTACGATTCCAATAATATCCAGCTCTCCACCCGGGTGGAAGATGTTTCGAGCGAGGATGTTGCGATGAAATATAAGGCATGGGGATGGCACGTGATTTCGATCGACGGGAACGATGCCGCCGAAATACGCAAGGCGCTGACGGAGGCGAAAGCCGAATCCGGAAAGCCGACGCTGATTATCGGCTCTACCGTGATGGGGAAAGGGGCTGTTGCGGACGATCATCTTTCGTTTGAAAACAAGGTATCTACGCATGGGCAACCCCTGTCGGCTGCCGGCGCCTCTTTTTCCGCTACGGCCAGCAACCTGGGGGGCGATCCCGAAGATCCTTTCCGCATATTTCCCGACGTAGCCGGGCTGTATGCCAAGCGGATCGAAGCGCTGAAAGGGATAGCGGCAGAACGGCGGGCGGAAAAGGCGGCGTGGGCGAAAGCGAATCCCGTCGCGGCTGCAAAGATGGAGCAGTGGTTTTCCGGCGCGCTTCCCGCTATCGACTGGGAAGCGGTCGTACAGAAACCGAACCAGGCCACGCGCACCGCTTCGGCCACCGTGCTGGGCGTCCTGGCTTCGCAGGTGGAAAATATGATCTGCGCCTCCGCCGACCTGTCCAATTCGGACAAGACGGACGGCTTCCTGAAAAAGACCCATGCCCTTGTCAGGGGGGACTTTAGCGGCGCCTTTTTCCAGGCCGGCGTATCGGAGCTGACGATGGCTTGTATCTGTATCGGTATGTCGCTGCATGGCGGGGTGATTGCCGCCTGCGGGACGTTTTTTGTCTTCTCGGACTATATGAAGCCGGCTCTCCGCATGGCCGCATTGATGGAGCAGCCGGTGAAATTCATCTGGTCGCACGATGCGTTCCGCGTCGGGGAAGACGGGCCGACGCACGAACCGGTCGAACAGGAAGCGCAGGTCAGGCTGCTGGAAAAGCTGAAGAACCATAAGGGGGAGAACGCCCTGTTAGTCCTCCGTCCGGCGGATGTAGCCGAAACGACCGTCGCCTGGAAACTGGCGATGGAAAACGGCAAAACGCCTACCGCATTGATCCTTTCCCGTCAGAATATCGTCGATCTTCCGTCGAAAGAGAGCCGGTATAAGGAGGCTTTGCAGGCGGCGAAGGGCGCTTATGTGGTCGAAAGCGACGAGAGTCCGGACGTTGTCCTGGTCGCTTCCGGGTCGGAAGTATCCACGTTGGTAGAGGGGGCGGCGTTGCTCCGTGCCGACGGGGTGAGGGTACGCATCGTCTCGGCGCCGTCGGAGGGGCTGTTCCGCAGCCAGAGCAAGGCATACCAGGATTCGGTGATTCCGCCGGGCGTCAAAGTCTTCGGGCTGACCGCCGGGCTGCCCGTTAATTTGCAGGGGCTGGCCGGGGCGAACGGGAAGATATGGGGGTTGGAATCGTTCGGTTTTTCGGCGCCCTATACGGTGCTGGACGAGAAGCTGGGTTTTACGGGTATCCACGTCTATCACCAGGTAAAGGACTTTTTATAAGATGAATACGATCGGATTATGCAGCGACCATGCAGGGTTTGAGCTGAAAGAGGCGATCAGGCGGGCGCTTGATGCCAGGGGGTTGCCGTACAGGGATTTCGGGACGTACTCTTCCGAAGCGTGCGACTACCCGGACTATGCGCACGTGCTGGCACATGCCGTCGAAACCGGCGAGGTCTACCCTGGTATCGCCCTTTGCGGGACGGGGAACGGCATCGCCATGACGCTGAACAAACACCTCGGCATACGGGCAGCCCTGTGCTGGGAAGCGGAATTGGCGACGTTAGCCCGTGCGCACAACGACGCCAACGTCCTCGTCCTGCCCGCCCGGTTTATCGGCGAAGAGGAGATGTTCGCCGCCATCGACCGCTTTCTCGAAACCCCGTTCGAGGGGGGGCGGCATCAAAGGAGGATAGATAAAATCAGGTGAGGGGGAGGTAGTGTTAAAAAAAACTATTTCAATTCATAAACCCATTGTTTTTCGTTGCCCATCCTTTGGTATTGGCTATATTTGCGTCACTCTCTTTTAAAGGGAATGAAAAAACTGAACTATTATTTTAGTGCTAATCTATAAAAATTATTGTTATGACGAACATTTCAAGGAGGTCATTTCTACAAAAGGGGACTGCTGCTGCGGCGGCGCTGACGATTGTCCCCAGTTCCGTTCTCGGTAAAAGCCATGGATACACGGCTCCATCGGACAAACTGAATATTGCCGGCGTAGGTATCGGCGGTATGGGTAATGCTAACCTGAATAACTCGCAGACAGAAAACATCGTCGCCCTTTGCGACGTGGACTGGAAGTATGCCAAAGGGGTATTCGAGAAATATCCGCAGGCGAAGAAATACTGGGATTACCGTAAGATGTATGACGAACTGGGAAAAGATATCGACGCGGTGATCGTCGCTACCGCCGACCATACGCACGCCATCGTCGCCGCCGAAGCCATTTCGCTGGGCAAACACGTGTATGTCCAGAAACCGCTGACACACTCGGTCTATGAATCCCGCCTGCTGACCAAACTGGCCGCCAAGTACAACGTGGCCACCCAGATGGGGAACCAGGGAGCATCCGCCGAAGGCGTCGACCTGGTCTGCGAATGGATCTGGAACGGGGAGATCGGCGAAGTGACAAAGGTGGAATCGTTTACCGACCGCCCGATCTGGCCGCAAGGCCTTACGGCTCCGGAGAAAGCGGACAAGATCCCCTCTACGCTGAATTGGGACCTGTTTACCGGCCCGGCGGCGCTGAAGCCGTTCAACCATATCTACCATCCGTGGAACTGGCGCGGCTGGTGGGCGTATGGGACAGGGGCGCTGGGCGACATGGCCTGCCATATCCTGCATCCGGTATTCAAGGGGTTGAAGCTGGGCTATCCGACAAGGGTACAAGGCTCTTCCACCTACCTGCTGCTGGATTGCGCTCCGCAGGCGCAGCATGTGAAACTGGTGTTCCCCGCCCGCGACAACCTGCCTAAAGTGGCGTTGCCCGAAGTGGAAGTACATTGGTATGACGGCGGGTTGAAACCCGATTTCCCACAAGGATACCCGGCAGGGCGTAATATGAACGACAGCGGCGGCGGCGTGATTTTCCACGGGACGAAAGATACGCTGATTTGCGGTTGCTACGGCGTAAACCCCTGGTTGCTTTCCGGCCGTAAGCCGAACGCTCCGAAGGTATGCCGCCGCGTAGACAAGGCGATGAGCGGCGGGCACGAACAAGACTGGATCCGCGCCTGCAAGGAAAGCCCCGCCAATCGCGTGAAGACGAAATCCGATTTCTCGGAAGCCGGCCCTTTCAACGAAATGGTCGTGATGGGCGTACTGGCCGTTCGTCTCCAGCACCTGAACAAGGAGTTGATCTGGGATGGCCCGAATATGAACTTTACCAACATTCGCGACAATGAAGAGATCAAGATTATGATCAAAGACGGCTTTACCATTAAAGACGGCCATCCCTCTTTCGACAGGGCGGAGACCGATCCGATCAATGCGAAAGCGTTTGCCGCGGAACTGATCAAACATAACTACCGCGACGGCTGGAAGTTGGTTGATATGCCTTGATCGTTAAAAAATAATCAAATAAAAGCGTATTATTGAAATGAACAAATCAGTATTATTTGCAAGTGCATTGCTTATGACGTGCTATCTCACGGCTTGTGGAGGAGGCAAAAAGGCAGAGAACGCGCCGGTGGCCGAAGAGACGCCGGTGGAGGCGGAAACGCCTGAGTATGCCCTGTTAGACCTGCCTACGGTTGACCTGTCCTCTTTCCCGAAAGATGCCGACGGTTGGATTACCATCTTCGACGGTAAGACCTTTACCGGCTGGAGAGGGTATAACAAGACGACCGTCCCGGGGAAATGGATCATCGAAGACGGCGCTATCCGGCTGAACGGGTCAGGAGGCGGCGAAGCGCAGGAAGAGGATGGCGGAGATTTGATCTTTGCCCACAAACTCAAGAATTTCGAATTTGAATTTGAGTGGAAAGTGGCGGAAGGCTCCAACTCCGGCGTATTCTTCCATATCCAGGAGGTAGAGGGGCAGCCCTCGTATATCTCCGCTCCCGAATACCAGGTGTTGGATAACGACAACCATCCGGATGCCGCATTAGGGGAAGATGGCAACCGCAAGTCCGCTTCATTGTACGACATGCTCCCTGCCAAGCCGCAGAACGCCAAACCGTTCGGTGAATGGAACAAGGGTAAAATCCTCTGTTACAAAGGCACCGTGGTGCATTACCAGAACGATGTAGCCGTCGTGGAATACCACCTCTGGACGCAGCAATGGAAAGAGCTGTTGGATAAAAGTAAATTCAGCAAAGACAAGTGGCCATTGGCTTACGAACTGCTGTTGAACTGCGGCGGCGCGAACAGGGAAGGTTTTGTCGGTTTCCAGGACCATGGGGATGACGTCTGGTTTCGCAATATAAGAGTGAAGATACGGAATTAACCCCTGGTGGGAATGACGGTTGCCGTCAGGCTATCGGATACCCGGAATGTGAGCGATCGTTCATATTCCGGGTATTTTTTTGTAACCGCTTCGCCGAGAGTGTAGTCTTATGGTTAGTTATTCATTATTAAATAGTCAATATCATGGACATGGAAGACCTTGTTGCTATTCTTGGGGTCATTTTTATATTCGGTTTTCCGGTGATTGCGATCATCATACTCGGCTGGAAGAGCCAGGAGAGTAAACATGCCGAACGTATAGCTATGATCGAAAGGGGGATTGTGCCGGAAGAGGCAAAAAAGCCGGAAAGGGCGAAGAAGTATACCGGCCTGCGTAACGGGCTGTTGATGATCGGGCTGGCGCTCGGGTTGATGGCCGATTCGAGGTTTGACGTTGGGGTCGGATGGCCTGGAATAGGCGGTTGGCACGGACGCGCCGAGTTTCCGGTTTTTGCCATCCTTGGCGGGGGTATTGCATTCGTGATCTACTTTCTTATCGTCCGCCGGATAGAGAAGAAAGAGGAGTGACACGTGTGCGGATGGAGGAGCATAAGTGGATAAAGGACGTCCTGGCGGGAGATACGCATAGCTTCTCCTACCTTGTTGGGAAATATCAGCAAATGGCTTTCAGTATTGCTTTCCGGATTTTGGGAAACAGGGAGGAGGCGGAAGAGGCGGTACAGGATGCCTTTGTGAAGATGTACCGCGCCCTGCCCGACTTCCGGTTCGACAGCAAGTTCTCCACCTGGTTTTATACGATCGTCTACCGCACATCGCTGACCGCCTACCGCAAAGAGCCGCTCTTTACGGACTAC
The DNA here is from genome assembly GCA_031274415.1 of Tannerellaceae bacterium. Taxonomy (GTDB): domain Bacteria; phylum Bacteroidota; class Bacteroidia; order Bacteroidales; family Tannerellaceae; genus DFXE01. The sequence continues at coordinate 6,107 of JAISQD010000198.1, forward strand.
AACGAGGCGGCATCCGCACACATCACGCCGGAAGAGGCCGGCAATGCCGCCTCGCTGCTGGAAAGCAACGACAGGAAAGCCGTGATTTCGAACGTGCTGAAAAGGCTTCCGCCGGACGAAAGCCTGCTGCTCACACTCTATTACCTGGAGGAGTGTTCGGTGGAAGAGATCCATCAGATCACACAGCTCACGCTCTCCAATATCAAAGTAAAACTGTTTCGCGCACGTAAGCGCTTTTACGAGACATTGAAACACCTTATGAAACATGAAACGTATGCCATATTATGAACAGGGAAGATAACTATATTGATCAATTGACGCGCGACTTATTGCAGTCGGCCGGAGAAGAGCCCTCCGCCGGTCTCGGCCTCAGGATTATGCAGCGTATAGAAAAGGAGGCTCCTTTGGCAAGGAGAAAGGTGGTGGTGTATGCGGACGATGAGTGGAAAGCGACGCCGTTGATTATTGCCGGCGTGGCGTTGTACCTTATGTTAGCGGGTTGTGTCATCGGCTGTCTGTTTCAGCCGGAGATCGTGGATGAGGCGATTAGGGAGATGAAAGAGAACTTCCCCTATATCGTGACGGCATGCGTCATTTTCGGGCCGCTCACGTTCTTTGCTAAATTGGATCGGTTGATAGCCTGACATGCGTGAGCCGAAAGCCGGACTCGAACCGGCGACCTATTCATTACGAATGAATTGCTCTACCAACTGAGCTATTTCGGCATGTCAGAGAGAAGACTGTTCAGAAATTCATCCAGCTCTTCGTCCAGGTCTTTCAGCAACGGGTCGTCGAGGCGGAACGTATCGTCATCTATGTAAAGAAGCTCTTCTATGACGACAAAATCTTCATCAGTCAGGCTGACGGATAAAGGCTTTAAGAAGCGCGGATGATTAAACTGATCCTTTGTCGTCAGAATGGTCAGCACAGCTTTCAGTACGGCAGTCACCTTTTTATTAAACACGTCTTCCTCTTCGCCGCTGTTCACCCAATCAAAGATAGTAACCTTTTCCAATAAAGTTTCCTCTTCATCAAAAATCTGTAATTCCCCGCTTTCCGCATCCGCAATTACATACAGGTCACTGATAAGATTGGCCGATTCGTTCGCCGTAAGCTTCCGAATGGCGGCTGTAAACGTATTTTCAATAACTGATTGTACCTTTGAAGTACTTGCACTCATAAGTCTCTTTTTTGTCTTTATCTTAAACAGCGGGTCAAAAGTAATAATAATTCACGAATAATCAACCTATTCTTCCCCAAATTGTACTTTTAACTTTTCGCCGGCGCGTATGCGGTCGGTCAGGGCATCGACGTAGGACTTGGCTAATTGCGTGTCTTTATGGTCGTTACCTTTGTTTTCTTCAAAAAGCCGGTAGGACTTCTCCGCCCATTCAAGCGCCGTATTTATTTCGTCTTTCAATTCATACGCCAGTGCGATATTGGATGCCGACTTCGCTTTTGCCTGCCAATTGGTTGCCCGGGCGTTGATTTGTTGCCAACGTTCACCGGCCTGTTCCCACTTTTCGTTTGCCGCCAGGGCGGAGGCCTCTTTCCATTGCGTGCCGAATCCCCCGATATAGTACCAGCGGATCGAACTTGCCCAGTGGGGCACGAAATAGGCATAGACTTTCTCGCCGACATACGCCCCTACGGTACGTAACGCCTCGTCGGGCGGCGGCAAGACATCGTCCAGCGTGCCGGCATTGTCGGCATATTCGCCCCAGAAAAGGCTGTCGGAAACCAGGAGCGTCGCCATGGGCTGTTCCCGTCCGGGAAGATACGTGCGCAGGACGGCGTTTACCTCCACCTTGATCTCGCCATGCACATAGCCTTCGGCAAAGGCGGAGACGTTTTTCTTCATCCGGAAGAGCATACGGTCGAGGGAGATGACGGCGTCCGCTTCGGCCTCTTCGCAAAGCGAAACGACCTGCTCCGCCGTCAGCTTCTGATCGGAAAGGAAAAAGCCATCCTCGCGCGTACATTCTTCAAAGAGTACCACGTCGTGAAAGAAACCGGTCTCGAAAATCGTCTTCCCCAACGTGCGGCAAAGATCAAACAGGGCGCTGTCGGCCTGCATACGGCACGTATCCTGATCCACGCCGAGCAGCTTAAATTCGCACCCCGACGCCGGGTCTTGCGGCAACGCATTGTTGACGACCAACACCGTCCCTACCCCCTCGGGATAGGTGATCTCCGCAGGATTATACGTATCTATGCCGATATAGCGCATCGACGTACAGGCCGCCAGGAGAGCGGTGAGGAGGAAGAGGCAAAACGTTTTTTCCATAGCTATTCCATTACCATTCCATATCACTGACCGCTTTAAAGTAACCGATCGATTCGGCGATACCGAGAAACGGATCTTTCATGCCCTTCTCATATTCCAGGCTGCACATACCGGTATAATTCACTTTCCGCAGCATCTTCACGAAAGAGGGGAAATCGATCTTGCCGCGCCCGATCTCAATGCCGACGCCCGCTTTGGACGAATCGGTCACATCCTTGATATGGATATCGAATACGCGCGTATGGTATTTCTCCAGGTCTTCGACGGGGTCGCATCCGTTGCGGAGGTCATGCCCGATATCGAGGCACATGCCGATGCGCGGGTCTAAGTCTTTCGTATGTTCCCAGACGTCGGTGGCATCCGGATAGGTGGCGATGTCGGGGCCATGGAGGTGGATGGCGTAATGATAGCCGTATTCGTTCACCTTTTTGTCGACGTAAGGCAGCAGTTCGTAGTTGGGGACGCCCACAATGAGCTTGACGCCTACCCGTTTCGCATAGGCAAAAGCCCGGTCTACTTCCTCTTCGCTTTTCATATAGATAGGGCCTACGGCATACCCTGTCACCTGATGGGCGGCGCATTGCTCATGGAACGCCTTGATTTGCTCGTCCGTACTGTCGAAAGGCAGGTGGAAGTCCTTGATGCACAAATAATGGACGTCGAGCCGTTCCAATGTCTTCAACGTGGTATCCAGGTCAAAGTTCACAAACGTATAACCGGCCATTCCCAGATGGAAAGGGTTGGACGCTTTCTTTGCCTTGGGCTTTATCGCGCCGGAGGGCATGGCCTGTCCGACAGAGGGGAGGCCAAGCAGCAATGCGCCGGCCAGGCTCTGTTTGAAAAAACTTCTTCTTGCATTTTTCATGATGTCATCTTATTTAGGATTGTTTCTGTAATGCGGCAATCGCCTCTTTGAGGCTGTTTATTTTGCTTTCGGCATCCGCCTGCTTTTTGCGTTCCGCGTCAATGACGGCGGCAGGGGCTTTGCCGACGAAGCGTTCATTCCCCAGCTTCTTCATGACCAACACCAGGAAGCCTTCGACATAGACCAGCTCTTCGTTCAGCTTTTCCAGCTCTTCTTCGATGTCGATCATGTTGCCCAAGGGGATGGCATATTCCGTCGTGCCGACGAGGAAAGAGGCTGTGCCGGACGTTTTCCCACCGGCTTTGGCGATCGTTTCCAGGTTGCACATTTTGGCGATTACGGGATTCCATGCCGCATCATGCTCACCCGAAACGAGCAGGGAGAGCGCCTCCCGGTTCGGGATATTCTTCTGCAGGCGGATCGTACGCACGCCGCCGATGATCTCTTTCACCCTCTCGAAGCCTTCGAGATACGTGTCGTCGACCGGTTCGACGGCAGGCATGAGCGATACCATGATACTTTCGCCCTCTCCGCGCGGCGTCAACGCCTGCCACAGCTCTTCGGTGATAAAGGGCATAAAGGGATGCAGCAAACGGAGCAGGGAATCAAAAAAGGCCAGCGTCGCCTGATACGTCGCCCCGTCGATGGGTTGTTCATACCCGGGCTTAATGATTTCCAGGTACCAGGAAGAGAACTCGTCCCAGAACAGCTTGTAGACCGCCATCATCGCCTCGCTCAGACGGTATTTGCCGAACAGGTCGTCCATCCCCTCAATCGTCCTGTCCAATTGCATCTTAAACCATTTGACGGCGGTAGCGGATGCTTCGGGCTGCGGCGCGGCCTCGTCGACCGTCCAACCCTTGACCAGGCGGAAGGCGTTCCATATCTTATTATTGAAATTACGCCCCTGCTCGCACAGCGCCTCGTCAAAAGGGAGGTCGTTCCCTGCGGGAGAGGTCAGCAGCATACCCATACGCACGCCGTCGGCGCCGTAGCGGGTCATCAATTCGATCGGGTCGGGGGAGTTCCCCAGCGATTTCGACATTTTCCGTCCCAGCTTATCGCGCACGATGCCGGTGAAATAGACGTTCCGGAAGCAGGCGTCCCCGCGGTATTCATAGCCCGATATAATCATACGGGCGACCCAGAAGAAGATAATCTCGGGCGCCGTCACCAGGTCGTTCGTCGGATAATAGTAGTTGACCTCCGCATTGTCGGGGTGGTTGATTCCGTCGAAAACGGAGATCGGCCAGAGCCACGAGGAGAACCAGGTGTCCAAGCAATCTTCATCCTGCCTCAGGTCTTCCGGCCGCAACGCCTCGTTTCCCGTCTCTTTGCGGGCAAGCCGTAGGGCCTCCTCTTCCGTCCCAGCCACAACGAATCCGCCCTCCGGCAGGTAATAGGCGGGGATACGGTGCCCCCACCACAGCTGGCGACTAATATTCCAGTCCTTTACATTCTCCATCCAGTGGCGGTACATATTCTTGAATTTCGCCGGATAAAAGCGGATCGTATCGTCTTCCACCGCTTCCAACGCCGGCTTGGCCAGATGTTCCATCTTCAGGAACCACTGCATGGAGAGTTTCGGCTCGATGGGTACGTCCGTCCGTTCGGAGTATCCGACACTGTTGGTATAGGCTTCCACCTTTTCCAGCAGCCCCAGCGCGGCGAGGTCTTTTTCTATCTGCCGGCGCACGGCAAAGCGGTCTTTTCCCTCGTATTGCAGTCCGTGGGCATTCAGCGTACCGTCGTCGTTAAAGATATCAATCGTTTCGAGATGGTATTTCTCGCCCAATATATAGTCGTTGATATCATGGGCGGGGGTGATTTTCAGGCATCCCGTCCCAAACTCCATATCCACATAGTCGTCTTCGATAATAGGTACGACGCGGCCGGCAAGCGGGACGACGACCTGACGGCCTTTGAGGTGGGCGGTCTTCGGGTCATTCGGATTGATGCAGACGGCGACATCCCCGAAGATCGTTTCGGGACGGGTTGTGGCGACGACGGCAAAGGCCCTCTCCCCACTGTCGGGAGCCACGATCTCATACTTGATATAATACAACTTCCCATGCTCTTCTTTATGGATCACCTCTTCGTCCGAAATGGCCGTTTGTGCGGCAGGATCCCAGTTGACCATCCGTATCCCACGATATATCAACCCTTTGTTGTACAAGTCTACAAAGACCTTGATTACACTTTCTGAGCGTTTCTCATCCATCGTGAAACAGGTGCGGTCCCAATCGCACGATGCGCCGAGCTTCTTCAGCTGTTCGAGGATGATCCCCCCGTGCTTATGCGTCCATTCCCATGCATGTTCGAGAAAGGCTTCGCGGGTGAGGTCATTTTTGTTGATCCCTTCGGCGGCCAGTTTTGCCACTACTTTGGCCTCGGTCGCAATCGACGCGTGATCGGTACCCGGCACCCAGCAGGCGTTTTTCCCCTGCATACGGGCGCGGCGGACTAATATATCCTGGATGGTATTGTTCAGCATATGCCCCATGTGCAGCACGCCGGTTACGTTGGGGGGAGGGATAACGATTGTATACGGCTCGCGCTCATCGGGTTCAGACTTAAAGAACCCTTTCTCCAACCAGTATTGATACCATTTCCCTTCTACATCCGCAGGGGTATATTTACTTGCAATTTCCATAATTCCTTTCTTCTAACTTGTGATTGAAAGACAAAAGTATAAAATTAACGGGAGTTCAAGATAAGAAACCGCAGTTTATTCATCATTTTATCACGTTGTCTTCCGTTTTTATTGGCTACTTCGTTAGTCAATCTCCAATACGTATGGACAAAAAAAGGCAGACGTCACTACGTCATTGTTATTCGACAGTTGTCGAACAGGTGTTTGACAGCTGTCGAACAGCTGTTTGACAAGGGTCGAACAGCTGTTCGACAACTGTCAAACAACAAATAGCTGCCGAGAAAAATAAAATTAGTTCTGCAATCTGTGCAAAAATATTCGGGGAAAAGATTATTTTTGTAGGGGAAATAGAAAAAACTAATATGGCATGAAAAAATTCATCTTTATTTGGGCTATCATCTCGCTGATGATGATCCCTGTTTTTTGTCTGTCTCAGGAAACATCTCCATTTGGCGTTGCCGCCCATCTTCAATCGGGCGAGGAGCACCTACAGATGCCGCAGAATCTTCACATGATACGGGAAGCGGGTATTGGTTGGATGCGTACCGATTTCTCTTGGAGCGGAATCGAATCACCGCAGGGAACGTGGCATTTCGATCATCTTGACCGGATGGTCGACGAGCTGGAGAAGGCGGATATCCGGATACTGGGGCTTCTCCTTTTCAGTGTCGACTGGGCGAATCCCGCCTACCGGCACCTCGATGCGTGGCTGGAGTATGTCGAACGGACAGTGACCCGTTACAAGGGGAGGGTGCGGCATTGGGAGATATGGAACGAACCGAACCTGACCCGCTTCTGGGATACGCCGGGCGGCGATCCGGTACTCTATACGCGTCTTCTTGAAGTGACATACAAAAAAATCAAAGAGATTGATCCCCAAGTGACCGTCCTGTATGCAGGGACGGCCGGTATCCCGTATGAGTACCTCGAACAGTCGTTTGAAGCGGGAGCCGGTCACTATTTCGATCTGCTCTGCATCCATCCCTACCGCCCGTTTATCACCTCTGCCGAACAGACGGTTCAGTACTACGACGATATTGAGCGGTTGCGCGCACTGATGGCGAAATACAGGATCGACAAGAAAAAGATATGGATTACCGAAATGGGGGTGACGACCATGGCGGGGATTAAAACGTCGGACAAAGACGCGTTTCGTGAAGCAAGGGAAGAGAGCGGCAAGGACTGGAAAGTGGCGGTCGTCTCCGACGAGGAATTTCCGGTAGACAACGCATTCCCTGAGGAGGTGATCCGGTCGTTCTTCCCCGATGGATACACGTTGGAGTTCATTCCGGTTTTCGATCTGAAACGTCTTCGCCCCGACCGGTATGACGCGGTCTTTTTCCCCCCGACCGGGATCTTTCCGCTGCATATCAACCTGCTTGTTTCCTCTTACCTGACGGACTATCTGTTGGCCGGAGGACGGGTCTATTATTATACGAAGGAAGGGACGATGTATATATACGACGACGCCAGGACGAAGGTCGATAACCAGGCCGTTTTTCTTGGACAAACGCTTCTCCTTTCGCTGCGGTTCGGGATCGAGCGGTATTTCTGGTACGAATTTCAGTCGCCCGAACGGAACCTGTTCGACAGGGAAGACAATTTCGGACTCGTTCACAGGGAGCTGGAACCCAAACCGTCCTATTATACATACAGTACGTTGGGCAAGCTTTTCCCGGAAGGTTCTACGATCGACCGGTCGGTCGAATGGCAGCGCGGGGATGGCTGTTTTGTCGTCAGCTGGACGCAGAAGGACAATACCCGCGTCTGGGCTGCCTGGTCTCCTGGCGGCGTCCAAAAAGTCGGGGTAAAGATAGGAAAGGGATTGCGGCAGGCGCTCGATCACCTGGGGAGGGAACTGCCGGTGACGGAGGCTTCCGACACGCTTGAACTGTCTCCCGGCATCACCTATCTCGTCGGCCCTGTGTCGTTGGATTTCAAAGACTAAATTTTATGGATAACAATAACATATACTATCATGAAAACAATTTTCTCACTAATCGGATGCTTTATTATTTGTGTGTGTTTTTCCGGATGTAAGGACGAAGAGAAGGGTATAACCGAGATCTCTGTCACGCCGGGCGTAGTGGCTGCGCTGGATTTGGGAGCAACGGCTCAACTTACTGCCGTGATTGCGCCGGCTGATGCCGACGAGCAAGAAATCTTCTGGGTCTCGTACGATCCGACCACCGTCGAAATAAGCGGTAATGGTCTGCAGGCGACTGTCACGGCGCTTGCCCCGGGTACAATCGCCGTCTTTGCGACGAACAAAAGTGGCGTAGTCGTCAGCAACGAAGTGAACGTAACAGTCGTACCGCCTGATTATGCGGCATTGATTGTCGGTGAATATACCGGTACGGCAGAGGTACCGCTCATGGGAGCGATTCTTCCGGATACGAAAGCCTACCTGGAGCGTGTGGGGGATGAAAAAGGGATTGTCAAATTCATGATTAACGCCGCCATGCCGGGATTCGGCATGTTGACTGCTGTGGCTGAAACGGTGTCACTCAGGGAAACCTCACCCAATCAATTCTCCCTGCAAGGTGCAGCAACCATTGATGCAGGGGTGGCGATCCTTGAACTGACCCTTACCGGTACGGCTAACGCTTCGGATCACACGCTTGAGGTCAGTCTGGTAGCCGTTGAAGGAAGTGTTATGCCGATAACAATCAATTATACGGCCGGTCTAACCACACGCTTGAAATAGTCTGGTCGCCGACCGGATAGCCGTTCGAAAAAGCAAAGCCCCGCGTTCTCCCGAAAAAGGAGACGCGGGGCTTTGTCTTTACCGGAGCCGATGAACATTAATCCATCAGCTTAGCCGTGATGAACTCACGGTTCAGGCGGGCAATGTTGCTGATCGATACGCTTTTCGGGCACTCGGCTTCGCAGGCGCGGGTATTGGTGCAGTTGCCGAAACCCAGTTCATCCATTTTGGAGACCATCGCCTTTGCCCTGCGCGACGCCTCCACCCGTCCTTGCGGAAGGAGCGCCAGCTGGCTGACTTTCGCCGAGACGAACAGCATGGCCGACCCGTTCTTACACGCCGCCACGCATGCTCCGCAACCGATACAGGCGGCAGCGTCCATCGCCAGGTCGGCATCCTTTTTAGGAACAGGTATGGCATTCGCGTCGGGGATTCCTCCCGTATTGACGGAGACGAAGCCTCCCGCCTGTATGATCTTATCAAAGGCATAGCGGTCGACCATCAGGTCGCGGATGACCGGAAAACCGGCCGAACGCCAAGGCTCGACCGTAATCGTCGCCCCGTCGTCGAACTTACGCATATGCAACTGGCAGGTGGTAATTTCGGAATCCGGCCCGTGAGGGTGCCCGTTGATGTATAACGAACACATCCCGCAAATCCCCTCCCGGCAATCGTGGTCGAACGCAACGGGGTCTTTCCCTTCATTGATCAACTGTTCGTTGAGTATATCCAGCATTTCGAGGAAAGAGCTTCCCTGTGAGACCTCTTTGAGTTGATACGTTTCAAACCCCCCTTTTTCTTTCGGCCCTTTCTGACGCCAGACTTTTAGTGTGATAGCTATATTTTTGTCCATGATTCGTTGTTTTTTAGTTCTTATAATTGCGCTGCTGGCGTACTACAAATTTGTAATCAAGCGCCTCTTTCAGCATCACCGGATCTTTGTCTTCGCCCTGGTATGCCCAGCAGGAGACATAGGAAAACAGATCGTCGCGACGGAGAGCCTCGCCATCCGGCGTATGATACTCTTCGCGGAAATGCCCGCCGCAGGATTCGGCGCGGTCACAGGCATCGTGCGCCATCAACTCGCCTATTTCGATAAAGTCGGCCAGGCGAAGGGCTTTTTCCAGCTCGATATTCAGCTCATCAGGATGACCGGGAATACGGACATTACTCCAGAACTCTTTTTTCAGCTTCTTCATCATCCCGATTGCCTCTTTCAGGCCTTCGGCATTACGCGCCATCCCTACGTGGTTCCACATGATATGCCCCAATTCCTTATGGATACTGTCTACGGAACGCTTCCCCTTGATCTGCATCAAACGTGTGAT
>JAISQD010000045.1 GCA_031274415.1 Tannerellaceae bacterium
ATCAGGAGGATCTCTATCCGGCAAAGCCGCTCTTTTTCCTCCGGTACCTGCAGGGAGTTGTAGACCTGGAGCGGGGTCATGGCGGCAAAACGGAAAGGCCTGTCCACCTCCGCCATGGGGTGTCCGGAAGCTGTACGGATCGTCAGGTGAAGCCCTGCCTCCAGCGAACGGACGATCATCATTTTGCCGCCGATATACTGTACAGGCAGACACAGCAACGCAGCGTCCCCTTCCCGGAGCGAAAGGAAAGAACAGGAGAGGCGTGCGCTCTGCCTCATCCTCTCTTTCTCTACGGGGAACATCTTCTGCGCTCCGGTAGAGCCGGAGGTGTAGTTGGCGTAGAGGTCGCCCCTGCACAACCAATTGTTGAGGAAAGAGACCGGGTCATTTTCACTGTGCCAAAAGCGGGTATAGTGCAGACGGGCGTTCCTGACGTTCAGCGGTAATTCAATATTGTTGGTATAGAGCGATCCCGTCCCTAATCCTTGCGGTATGACGGGATTAAGCGTTGCACACCATTGGGCGATGGCATTCAGCCCGACGTTGGATTCCAGCGCCGAGGTGATCCACCAACCGGTTTGCAGCCTTTTGGCCTCTTCTATCCACTCCTCGCATCCCCTGATCCCGCCATGCAGGGAGGGTTTGAGTATGATGTATTGCGGACGGATCGTTTCGAGGAGGGTACGTTTTTCTGTTTGCCGGTCATGCCCGATCAGCTCTTCGTCCAAAGCGATGGGTAGCGGCGTATCCCTTACCAACCGTGCCATCTCGTCCCATTGTCCGGCACGGATAGGCTGTTCGATGGAATGGATATCCAGCTCGGCCAGCCGGTGCAGTTTATCCAACGCTTCGGAGGGAGGGAATGCGCCGTTTGCATCCACCCTGAGTTCGATCTCTTTCGACGAAAAATGGCGGCGGATATGACGGAGGAGCGTCAGCTCTTCTTCAAAACGGAGCGCCCCGATCTTTAGTTTGATGCAACGGAAGCCGGCCGCTATTTTGGCCTCTACCTGTTCCAGCATTTGTCGGTAATCCCCCATCCAGATTAGCCCGTTGATGGGAATACCCGATTCCTCGCGTGAAAAGGGGGTATCCCAGATGGCGGGACTTCCGCCCCTGAAGAAATGGAGGAAAGCGGTTTCCATCCCGAACAGGATAGAGGGGTAGCGGCGCAAAAGTTCCCAGTCCGGGCAGCCTCTCTCCTCTGTCTGCCGGCACAGGTCGCGCAGTACCTCTTCATAGTTCGGCATGTCATCCGAACTCAAGCCGGGCAACGGGCTACATTCGCCGATTCCCCACCTCCGGTCGGAGGGTTGGTCTGTTGTGAGCAGGATGTACCATATATCGCGGTAGGTATACACGCCGCGCGAAGTCCCGGCAGGCTGGCGGAAATTCAGGCGGTATTGCATGACCGTCAGCCGGCAGCCGGGGATGTTCCGGTCTTCTGTTTTTTCTTTCATCAAGGGAATTTGGGGTATTGGCCGAAGTCGGGTTTGCGTTTTTCAAGGAAAGCCTGTTTTCCCTCCTGGGATTCGTCGGTCAGGTAATACAGCAGTGTGGCATCGCCGGCCAGTTCCTGGATACCGGCCTGTCCGTCCAATTCGGCATTCAGCCCGGCCTTGATCATGCGTAGCGCCATCGGGCTATGCCTCATCATGGTCTCCGCCCAGTCGACCACCTCGTCTTCAAGCCTATCGAGGGGGACGACCTTGTTGACCAATCCCATGTCCAATGCCTCCCCAGCAGTATATTGGCGACAAAGGAACCAGATCTCCCTGGCCTTCTTTTGCCCCACGATACGCGCCAGGTAGGAAGAGCCGAAGCCGGCATCGAAGCTTCCGACGCGGGGACCGGTCTGTCCGAAAACCGCATTTTCGGAGGCGATCGTCAGGTCGCACACCACATGCAGCACATGCCCTCCCCCGATCGCATAGCCGTTCACCATGGCAATCACCGGCTTGGGCAGCGAGCGTATTTGCCGCTGGACATCCAGGACGCTCAGGCGGGGCACGCCGTCTTTGCCGACGTACCCTCCTTTCCCCTTGACGTGCTGGTCGCCACCCGAGCAGAAGGCCTTATCGCCTGCTCCGGTGATAACGACGACGCTGATCGAGGCCTCTTCGCGGCACAGGCGCAGCGCATCGCTCATCTCGCCGGTCGTCGTAGGGGTAAATGCGTTGTGGTAACGGGGGCGGTTGATGGTTATACGGGCAATCCCGTTATAGAAGTCGAACAGGATATCCTCGTATTCCCTGATTGTTGTCCACTGTCTGTCTGTTGCCATTATCATCTATTTTTTAAGTTGTTATAGTAATTTCGGAGGATCTCTGTATTTTTTTCTATCGAAGAAAATACCTCCAGCAGGATGGGGCGGTCTCCATGGCGGCTGATAAAAGCCGGCAGGTATCCGTCCAGCTCGTTCTTGTCCGATGCCTGCAGGTAGGTAAAGCCGCAGGTTTCCGCCCAGCCCTTTGCGCTGGTATGGTGGGGCGCCGAGATATATGGCCAGGCAGAGGCTGATTGTCCATGTCCGGGAAGAGAATGGAAGATTCCGCCGCCGCCGTTGTTGTTGAGCAGGATACGCAGGTTTTTGCTTATCCGGCTGTTCCATAAGCCGTTCATATCGTAGAAGAACGCTAAATCGCCGATCAGGAGGAACGTCGGCTCTTCATTTACCGCCGCAAATCCGGCAGCCGTAGACAGGCAGCCGTCAATCCCGTTGCATCCCCTGTTGCACGATATCCTGAGCGGCCGGTCGATGCGGCAGAGCTGGGCGAGGCGCACGCTGGAACTGTTGGCCAGATGAAGAAAAGAGTGATCGGGAATGGCTTCGAGAAGCGCTTTCACGGCATAGAGGTCGGAAAAATCCACCTCCGGCGTACGAATACCCTGCGACGCGGCGTGCCATAGACGGGCAAAAGCCCTCCCGTCGTCGCCGGCGGCCTTTCCGTCACCAATCAGCTGTTCGAGAAACGCCCGCCCGTCCCCCTCGATGATATCCGTTACATGCTGGTAGAGGTCGACCACTTCGCCGGACGGGGAGACATGCCAATGTTCTTCCGGCTGGAAGCCCCTGAGAAACTGCTTGATACGCTTCGACACGATATGCCCGCCTATGGTGATCAGCAGGCTGGGGGCATACGGCGCCCGGTCGTCTTGCGGCAGGAGATGGAGCACCTCATCAACGTTTTTGACCGGCAGGGAGTCAGTAGACCGGGTATGCGGTGGCGGGTATATATTGGAAAGATGCTCGGCAAGGATCACGCAACCGGCCATGTTGGCCAGCCTGTCCAGCGCCTCCACAGTTCTGTTGTCATAGTCCGACTGTCCGGCAAGGATCATTCGCCTCTTATGCCTCAGGAAACGTTCCCTGAACGGCTTATAATCCGTGTGGCGGGTGATCTTCCTCACCTCGGGCAGCGCATCTGCCGTATCATCAAACAACGGTTCGGAAAGGGGGATGTTGATATGTACCGGCCCCTTGCCGTGATGGTCTATCCCCAGCAACGCTTCGTTGATCAGCCGGTTGCAGTACCATTCATCTTCCACTGTGGTTATTTCGGGAAGCTGGACGCTTTTTTTGACCAGCGATTGAAACATGCCGGGCTGGGGGATCGTCTGTCCGTCCATTTGTCCTATCCATGCGGCCGGCCGGTCGGCGGTTACCACGATTAAAGGCAATTGCCGGTAACAGGCCTCGGCGATGGCCGGCGCGATGTTCAATGCCGCCGTCCCCGATGTACAGCATACGACAGCCGGCTCCGCCTTATATTGCATGATCCCGAGCGCATAGAATCCCGCGCTCCGTTCGTCGACTACGGAGTGACAGCTAAAAAACGGATCGCCGGCGAGCGAACGGATGATGGGGGCATTCCTGGAACCGGGAGACAGGACGACTTGTGAGATCCCATGCGCTTTTAACAGCGCAACAAGTTGCAGGATATGTTTCTTGCCGGAATACATTTTCAGCCGTTTTTAGTCAAGACCAACATCGTTTGCAGCTTATCTTCCAACTCCTGCCATTCCTCATCGACCGTCGACATGGGCAATAGCCCACCTCCGGCATAGAGCGTAAACGCCTGATCCGTTACCTGCATACAGCGCAGGTTGACATAGATATCGCTTCTGCCTCCGGGGTTCAACCAGCCGATAAACCCGGCATAGTACCTGCGGTTGTATGCTTCGTTGCGGATGATAAAGTCGAATGCTTCTTCTTTCGGGATACCGGAGATGGCCGGCGTCGGATGCAGCAGTTTCAGCAGGCTCCCCAGACGATCGTTACCGGAGAGGACAAACCGGAAATCGGTTTTCAGGTGCGCCAGCTCTCCCGCCTGAACGGTATAAGGCCCCTTTTCGGCAGGGCAGGCCTGGAAACGTGTGAGCTGTTTTCGGACGTAGGCGGCCACCAGCATTTGTTCAATCAGGTTCTTGTCGTTCCACGAGCGGGGCAATTCCCCGTTCCTGACGCGCTGCGTTCCGGCAAGTGCGACGGTGTGCCAGTCGTTGCCCGACCCGGACAGCAGGATCTCCGGCGTACTCCCGATCCATGTCCCCGTTTGCGGGGTATGGCAAAGGTAGACATACGAACGGATGTAGCGCTTACAGGCATACGAAAAAGCCGTAGCCGGCGAAAAGCCCGTTTCCCTGTCTATGGTTACGCTTCGCGAGAGGACTAACTTCTCAAAACGCTTCTCTTTTAGCGGTGTGATAAACGTGGAGAAATAAGCGCCGTATGCGGCTTTCGCCTGCGACAAATCCCATCCGGCATGAAGCGTATGCGTAGCGGCATGATCCCTTTCCTCCTGCGCGGAGGGGAGTGGGATGCTCCACCGGTCGGGACGGATGACGACAACAGGGCAAGTCCGTGAGACCTCGAAAGGGGCGATAACAAACCCCGTCTGACCGTTCAGCTCCTCCATATCGTATAACACATCGACCGCCCCCTCTTTCTGCATCAGGAAATGGCACTCCTCTTCGCCCGGAATCCTGTAAACGGCAAAGCTCCGGTTTTGCCGGATTAAACAATCCAATCCTGCTAACTCCTGCGCTGTCATCTCTTTTTCAAGACACTGTTTACAACACGGACGGAAGATACCAGCTTGTCGGTAGAGGTAAATACGTCGACATTCCACACATGGGAAGAGCGTCCTTTGTGTATGATTGTGCCTACGGCGCGTACCGTATCCCCTTCACGCGCCGACGACAGGTGATTGCCGCTCACCTGCATCCCGACAATGATTTCGTCGGGGCGGCAAAGGATCATGGATCCCAGTCCCGCGACGGTCTCCGCCAGCGCCAGCGTAGCGCCTCCGTGCAGGATGCCAAAGGGTTGGCGCGTGCGGGCGTCTACCGGCATGGTCGCTTCTACGCGGTCTTCCGAGGCGTAGGTATATTGAATACCGAGATTGCCCATCAACGCGTGGCGCGCCCGTATATTGAGCTGATCCAGAGGAATATCGGCCGGATGTATTTTGGCTATGATGTGTTCTTCCACCGCCCTGGCCACACCATCGTCCTCGTTCGACGTGGTGACATTGTCGGCGCATCGTTTCACCGCCTCCGCCGCATTGCCCATGGCGATGCCCAGACCGGCCATTTGTATCATGGAGATATCGCATACGCCGTCGCCTATCGCGATGATCTCTTCGGCGGTCACGGACAGCTTTTCCATCAATATACCCAACGTATCCGCTTTGTTTATGGAGGGGGGGACGACTTCCAGGAAGTAAGCCTCCGAGCGGAAGATATCCAGTACGCCGTCCAGACGCCTTTTCCAGTGGTTCTCCAGCCTGACCAACGCCTCTTCGTCATCGCTGACCAGCATGCATTTGCAGGGCGAAAACGTAATGGCTCCCGCAAAAGGATCTGCCTGTATGACCTGCATCCTGTTCCGTGCCGCCTCTTCCCGTACATGGACATCCGCCGGATTGTCGGTGATCAACTGATCCTGATGGTATGTAAGGATAGTGAAACCGTTTTTCTTTGCCGTCTTCTCCAGATAGGGGATGAGTTCCGTATTGATACGCCGTTCGAACAGGAGCTTTCCTGTTTGCATGTTAAAGATCTGGCCGCCGTTATAGGAGAGGATATAGCCGTTGTACTTATCCAGCTCCAACGTCTTGGCCAGAGGCATAATACCGTGTGTAGACCTTCCTGACGCCAAAACGACCTGTATACCCATCTGTTGAATTTTCAGAAGCGTGGTCAGCGTCACCGGAGTTATTTCTTTCCTGTCGTTCAGCAACGTTCCATCAACATCAAGAACTAATAGTTTATACTTCATGATTACCCGATATTCCGATTTGAGAGTACAAATTTACACGAAATTCTCCCAATTCACAATTTTAAGGTGAGTTTGACAGGGTTAACCTTAAAATAATGCCCTCATTTCAACCTGATTTCTAAAATACAAAATGACACGAAAACAGCGCTTTTTCTGACATTTGTCAAGAAAATGGCCATTTTCGAGAAGGCGTATTTTTGCACATTTTCTCCATTTTTGACCGGAAGAGCAAGCATTTTGGCTGAAATGACAACAATATCGAGAGAATAGTTGGAAAACATCTAAGAGTTTCTCCGGAAACATCTAAGAGTTTTTTAAAAACATCCAAGAGTTTCCCGGACAACATCCAGATGTTTTTCCGGAAAGTCGCAGATTTTTTGTAAA
>JAISQD010000145.1 GCA_031274415.1 Tannerellaceae bacterium
CCTTCGGCATTACGCGCCATCCCTACGTGGTTCCACATGATATGCCCCAATTCCTTATGGATACTGTCTACGGAACGCTTCCCCTTGATCTGCATCAAACGTGTGATACGATCCTGAATCTCTTTTTCCGCCTCCTCAAATTCGGGCAGGCCGGTACTGAAACGGGGCACCTGTATCTGGTCGGCCAGATAGTTCTGGATCGTATAGGGCAGGACAAAATAGCCGTCTGCCAATCCTTGCATCAGGGCGGATGCACCCAGGCGATTCGCGCCGTGATCGGAGAAATTGGCTTCGCCGATAGCGAACAGGCCGGGGATAGAGGTCATCAACTCATAATCGACCCATATGCCTCCCATTGAGTAGTGCAGGGCGGGGAAGATCATCATCGGCGTTTCGTACGGATTGTCGTCGACAATCTTTTCATACATCTGGAAAAGGTTTCCGTAGCGTTGTTCCACCACATCGCGCCCCAGACGGTTGATCGCGTCGGCAAAATCCAAGTAGACGGCCAAACCGGTATTCCCCACGCCATAGCCGGCGTCGCACCGTTCCTTGGCGGCACGGGAAGCCACGTCGCGCGGGACTAAATTACCGAATGCCGGATAACGGCGTTCGAGATAATAATCACGGTCTTCTTCCGCAATCTGGGTGGGCTTGAGTTTGCCTGCCCGGATCGCTTCCGCATCCTTGCTGTTTTTAGGTACCCAGATACGTCCGTCGTTCCGCAACGATTCGGACATCAACGTCAGTTTCGACTGGAATTCGCCGTGTACCGGTATACAGGTCGGGTGGATCTGTACCATACAGGGATTGGCAAAATAGGCGCCTTTCTTATAGCACCGCCATGCCGCCGATCCGTTGGACGCCATAGCGTTTGTGGAGAGGAAGAAGGTATTGACATATCCTCCGGTAGCAATCACGACCGCATGGGCGGCGAAACGTTCCAATTTCCCCGTAACCAGGTTACGGGCAATAATGCCGCGTGCCCGTCCGTCAATCTTGACGACATCGACCATCTCATGACGGGTATACATCTTGACTTTCTTCAACCCGATCTGACGGCT
Organism: Tannerellaceae bacterium; assembly: GCA_031274415.1. Lineage (GTDB taxonomy): Bacteria > Bacteroidota > Bacteroidia > Bacteroidales > Tannerellaceae > DFXE01. The sequence continues at coordinate 1,065 of JAISQD010000145.1, forward strand.
CAACGCGGAATAGGCGCCCAGCAATAATTGTTGCCCCGTCTGGCCGCGGGCATAAAAGGTACGGGACACCTGTGCACCGCCAAAAGAGCGGTTGTCCAACAAACCGCCGTATTCGCGTGCAAAAGGGACGCCCTGTGCAACGCACTGGTCGATGATCGAGTTGGACACTTCGGCCAAACGGTAAACGTTCGCCTCACGGGCGCGGTAATCGCCCCCCTTGATGGTGTCGTAAAACAAACGGTACACCGAGTCGCCGTCGTTCTGATAGTTCTTTGCGGCGTTGATACCTCCCTGCGCGGCAATGGAATGGGCGCGGCGGGGAGAATCCTGGATACAGAAATTCAGCACATTGAATCCCATTTCGGCAAGCGAAGCCGCCGCAGAAGCTCCGGCCAGGCCGGTTCCTACGACGATAATATCCAACCGGCGCTTGTTTGCGGGGTTCACCAATTTCTGATGATCCTTATAATTTTTCCACTTCTCAGCCAATGGGCCTTGAGGTATTTTTGAATTGATCTGAGTCATACTATACGATTTTCAGTGATTGATTACTACTTAGGGTTAACACAGGCTCTTCAGATAGAAGAAGACGGTGACAAAAGCAAAGCACAGGCAAATACCGGTCGCCAGCACATTGGAAACTATTTTCCAACGATCCAGCCAGATAGTATTGTTCCAGCCGATAGTCTGTATCGCACTCCAGAAACCATGCGTCAGGTGAAACCACAAAGCGCCGTACCATACGAGGTAAAGGACGACAACCAGCGGGTTGCTGAAATAGTACCGGATAAAAGCGGCTCCGTCGTGCGGGGAGACGGTTGCCTGACCCAATGTCACTTCGTGAAGCCCCATCAGTTCGGCAAACATCATCTTATACCAGAAGTGACTGAGGTGTAACACGAGGAAACAGACAACAACAAGCCCCAAAACAAACATGTTCTGCGAAGACCATTCCACATGCTTGGGCCGGATGTTCACCGCGTAAGCGTCTTTACCACGCGCTTTACGGTTTTGCAACGTCAGCATGATCGAGTAGAGCACGTGGACAGCAAAACCGGCGGCCAGAACCAATGTCGCCACCAGCGCATACCAGTTGGCGCCGAGAAAGGAACAAACCATGGTATATGCCTCCTCCGAAAATACTGCCACCACATTCATCGACATGTGAAACAATAGAAACAAAACAAGGAAGATACCCGATATACTCATGATCAGTTTCTTCCCGATAGAAGATTTGAATAACCACATAAGATAAACAGTTTAAGTTATTTACTTGTATTTAGAATTTCTTTATACCTACATCTATTTATCTCGCAAAGGTATACGAAATAGAAATAGGAAGCAATAGATTTGAATAACTATTTCGCCGGCAGAAAAAAAGGGGATAAAAAAAAGATAACCGTCCGTACACTAAGGTACGGCGGTTATCCGGAGATATGATCAATAATCGCAGAATATTGGTTAAAACGACCTGCCGTTTACAGTATTCCCTGCGCCATCATGGCTTTAGCCACCTTCATGAATCCGGCGATATTCGCGCCTTTGACATAGTTGACAAAACCGTCCGGGCTGGTACCGTATTTTTGGCATTGTTCGTGGATAGACTTCATGATACCCTTTAGTTTCTCGTCTACCTCTTCTGCACTCCAGCTTAGCTTTATGGCATTTTGTGTCATTTCCAAACCTGAAACGGAGACGCCTCCCGCGTTGGCCGCCTTGCCGGGGGCATACAGGATTTTGGCTTCGAGGAAAGCGGTGATAGCTTCAGGAGTGGAAGGCATGTTTGCCCCTTCCGAAACGGCGATACAGCCGTTTTTCAGCAACACGTGGGCATCGTCGCCGGTCAGTTCGTTCTGGGTTGCGCTGGGCAGGGCAATATCGCACTTTTCTCCCCACGGCCGGCCGCCCTGAACATACTTGCATCCATACTGTTCGGCATACTCGCGGATACGGCCGCGGTAGAGGTTCTTCAACTCCATGATATAGGCAAGCTTTGCAGTATCAATACCGTCTGGGTCGTAGATATACCCGTCGGAGTCGGACATCGTCACCACTTTAGCGCCCAGTGATATCAGTTTCTCAACCGTATATTGCGCTACATTTCCCGAACCCGAGACCGTCACGACCTTGCCCTTGATCTCTATATTACGGGTCTTCAGCATTTCCAGAAGGAAATAGACATTCCCGTAACCGGTTGCTTCCGGGCGTATCAACGAACCGCCAAATTCAATCCCTTTACCGGTGAACGTACCGGTATTTTCACGCGCCATTTTCTTATACATCCCGTACATATAAGAAACTTCGCGTCCGCCTACGCCGATATCGCCGGCAGGCACATCCGTGTCGGGGCCAATATGACGCCACAACTCCATCATATACGCCTGGCAAAAACGCATGATCTCTGCATTGGATTTCCCTTTCGGATTGAAATCCGACCCGCCTTTACCGCCACCCATCGGAAGCGTGGTCAGTGAATTTTTAAACGTTTGTTCGAAAGCGAGGAATTTCAGGATCGACAGATTGACGGATGCATGAAAGCGCATACCGCCCTTGTACGGCCCAATGGCATTGTTGTGTTGTACACGATAGGCCATGTTGGTGTGTACCTGTCCCTTATCATCCACCCAAGTGACACGGAAAGAGAATATCCGGTCGGCAATGCAGAGACGCTCGATTAAATTGTTTTTCTCAAATTCGGGATGCTGGTTGTACACCTCTTCAATAGAATCCAACACCTCTTCTACCGCCTGATGATACTCAGGCTCGTTTGGGAACCTTCTTTTCAGGTTGCCAAGAACTTCATTTGTTTTCATAATAATTGTTTATATAGAATGTTATACCAAAATGTTAACCAAAAGCGTTTAAAAGCGACACAAAAGTACACTATTTTCTGAAATAAACAACTTATGAAAGAAATAATATCAAAATAAAATCAATTTGAAAGAAATCACTTACGGGCGCCTGCGCTGTTTGTAAATAGGGACAAACACAATAATGGCCGAGGCGACTAAGACAAAAATAACATGGAAGTCGATCGTTTCACTATATGTAAGCAACAGGTAACAAAGGAACCCCCACAGAAGGAGAATACACACAATCTGGCTATTGGTGAGTTTTTTACGTGCCATACTCACTCCTCTCTCCGAATCCGGATTTGCAAAGCGTTTTCGATGGGCGTTTCCCCAACAAAAATCAAGTAACCGCCACCGCCGGCTCCGCTTAATTTCCATCCCAGCGCTTGTTTTTTGTATGTATCCAGTACTTCGAGAATCGTGCTCGAAACCATGTTTGGGTACATGGCAATCTGGGCTTCAAAACTATCACTCATGGCTTTCCCGAAGGCGTGCAGGTCGCGTTCCTTGATCGCATTCCAACAGGAAATAGCGGCATCGCTAAGTCTTTTTGCGCCTTCTGCCGTAATATGCGTATGGGAAAGTACGTCATAATCGCTCTGGCGGGGATACAGAGGCACTAACCAAAGGTGTTCTTCGATCCAATTCAATAGCTCGTTATCTGAAATTGTTTCTATTTCCGAAGGCCAAAAATCACCGGTGTAGTGCAGCCGGTTTAATCCGGGCAGGACGATACCTAAGGCATCCTGCGAACCGCTGATGTATTTGGTTCCCGGCGGGTTTTCATAACAGAAAAGCGTCAAAGCCAATTTTTCCTTGTCGCCTGAAGGCACATTGACCTGCCAAAGTTCAATGGCTTTTTTGCGGGAGCTGGTCGACATGCCGCTTCGGTCGTTGAAATCGTAGTCCGGCTCAATGGAAATCGTCAATACCGGGCCGGGATATAAACGGCTGACGGTCGGCTGATCGAGCCATCCTCCGGCTAAATCAATACGGTAAGGGATCCGGCATTCTCCTCGCAAAACCGTTGTAGAGCGAACCGGCAGATTACCGTGCGGAATCCGTTTGCTCACTACGTATTCGATGTTTAAGTCTTTACACAATTGTTCTTTCAGGCTACTGTGTCCGTCGCTGTTGACAAAAAGGATGTCAGGTTGTAGTTTTTTGATTTCCTCCAGGAAATCGATCAGTCCGCTTCCACGGTTAATCCAAGCGTCCTTCACCGTTTTCAAGGCTTTCACCATATAAAGCCGCTCCTGCTCGTTATTCACCGGGCGACGCGCCTTTAATTCGCTGAGGGTTTTATCGGAACCGATACCTACGTACAAATCACCATAAGTAGCCGCTTCTTCAAAAAAGGCTACATGCCCACTGTGAAGCATGTCTTAACAACCGCTGACAAAAACTTTTTTCATTTGTTATCTACTTGTTTTTATGAGTCATAAATTGTTGCAAAAGTACAATCTTTTTAGTAAGTATTAAACAGTTCACCGATGGTTTTTCCCAGTATGGGATGTTTGACACCAGCGGCGATTTCGGCTAAAGGGGCGAGGACGAAATGGCGTTGGTGCATGAGGGGGTGGGGGAGGATCAGTTCGGTGGTCTCGATGATCAGATCGTCATACATTAAGAGGTCGGTGTCTATGATGCGGTCGTGGTAGCGGCTGTCGCTTTTCTTGGTTCGTCCCATCTCTTTTTCAATCTGTTGGGTGGTATCCAGCAGTTCAAACGGGTCAAGAGGGGTTTCGAGGATGAGGGCGGCATTCAGGAAGCGGTTTTCCGAGACAAATCCCCAGGGTTCCGTCTCATATAAACCGGAAAGGGCAAGAATAACTCCCGCCCTTCCGGACAACAGCTCCACGGCCGTTGCCATATTTTTCCGTTTGTCGCCGATATTTGTTCCTAAACCAAGATAAGCGGTAGCCATTCCGAAAGATTAAATGATCATCATGGCATCGCCATATGCGCCGAAACGGTATTGTTCTTTTACGGCCACCTGATAGGCATCCATGATCAGGTTGTACCCTCCAAACGCTGCGGCGATCATCAAAAGGGTTGAGTAGGGCATATGGAAATTGGTGATCATCGCATTGGCCACACTGAACTCGTAAGGCGGGAAAATGAATTTATTGGTCCATCCTTCATACTCTTTCAGATGTCCATCCGTACTTACCGCCGTTTCAATGGCGCGTATAACAGACGTCCCGACAGCACAAACTCGCCGTCCATCGTCTTTCCCTTCGTTTACGATCTTTACCGCCAGGCCGTCGACCTTCATCTGTTCCGAATCCATCTTGTGCTTGGTCAGGTCTTCGACATCAATATCGCGGAAGTTTCCCAGACCGGAATGAACCGTCAGGAAAGCAAAACGGCAATCCTTTATTTCCAAACGTTTCATCAACTCACGGCTAAAGTGCAATCCCGCCGCAGGCGCGACAACAGCCCCTTCTTCCGTCGCATAGATGTTTTGATACCTTTCTTCGTCCATCTGTTCGACCGGGCGGTTGATATAGCGGGGTAACGGCGTTTCGCCAAGTGCATACAACGCTTTCTTAAAGTCGTTATGATCACAGTCATACAGGAAACGTAGCGTACGACCGCGCGAGGTGGTATTGTCTATCACTTCCGCCACCATCGAGTCGTCTTCCCCGAAATAGAGTTTATTTCCGATGCGGATTTTCCTGGCGGGATCAACCAATACATCCCACAGGCGCAGATCTTTGTTCAGTTCGCGCAGCAGGAAAACCTCGATCCTTGCACCCGTTTTCTCTTTATTCCCGTACAAGCGGGCAGGAAAAACTTTTGTATTGTTAAAGATAAACACATCTTTTTCTTTGTAATATTCAAGCACCTCTTTGAATATCCGGTGCTCGATTTCACCCGTTTTGCGATGGATCACCATCAATCTCGACTCATCCCTGTTCTGTGTCGGGTGCAAGGCGATCAGTTCCGAGGGTAAACTGAATTTAAATTTAGAAAGCTTCATAACGTTATGTATTATCATTTACTTCTATTACCGCTTTGTCCAGGAATGCATCAATGTCATCCACCGACATGCACCGGTCGAGCGTCACATCGCCGATCCGGGTACGTTCCAACGCAATCAGGTGCGCTCCGGACTGTAAGGCTTCGCCAATATCACGGGCTAAAGCACGGATATATGTCCCTTTACTGCATACCACCCGTATTTTGATCACCGGCAGGTGACAGTCCACCAATTCCAGTTCGTCAATGACTAACGTCCTGGGTTTTAACTCCACCTCTTTCCCTTTCCGGGCAAACTTATACGCCCGCTTCCCACCGACTTTCACGGCGGAAAACAGCGGGGGGATTTGCTGAATAGTTCCTGTAAACAGCTTTAAAGCATCCTCTACCTTCTCGCATGTAATATGCTCCGTAGGATAGGTGGCGTCTACCTCTTTTTCCAGATCAAAAGAGGGGGTCGTTTCGCCCAATTTCAGCGTGGCCACATACTCTTTCGTCTGATACTGAAATTCATCAATCCGTTTCGTCGCCTTTCCCGTACAGATAATCATCACGCCGGTAGCCAATGGATCCAGCGTCCCGGCATGCCCGACTTTTATCTTTTTTACATTCAGTTTCCGAGATAGTTTACAGCGAAATTTGTTGACCAAATCAAACGAACTCCACTCCAGCGGTTTGTTAAAGCAAAGCACCTCTCCTGTAATAAAGTCCATGTTAGTCAACAATTAACGAATATAGAACAACAGACAATCCAACGATCGCACAATAGCAGGCGAAATAGATCAGTTTCCCCCTTTTCACCAGATTGATCATCCATTTGCAAGCGAGGACGCCTGTAACAAATGCGGCAAGGAAACCGATAACCAACGCTATCGTAGACACCCCTGACGCCTCTACGGAAAATTCCCCTTTCAGCAGATCGAGGAAAGCCTCTCCCAATATGGGAATAATCACCATCAGAAAAGAGAACTTGGCCACCTGCTCTTTTTTATTACCCAACAAAAGCCCCGTCGCAATGGTCGATCCCGAACGGGACAACCCCGGTAGAACGGCGCACGCCTGCGCTATCCCGATGATAAAGGCGTCTTTAAAGGAGATGGACTCTTTCGGACGGGGTTTTGCATAGTAAGAAAAGGCGAGCAGCGCCGCCGTCAATACCAGCATACATCCCGTCAGGAACAACCCGTCGCC
>JAISQD010000212.1 GCA_031274415.1 Tannerellaceae bacterium
CTTGGGTTAGCATAATTGAAAATGGTTTATTAATTATTTGATTTTCAACTATAAAGTTAATAAAATCACTCCAATTATGCAACCTTTTTTGTCTTTTTCTTATCCGGAACTCAGGTTAATAGCTACTCATGCCCCCTTTAGCCTTTTTCGCAGAATGGCAATAACAATGATTACCAGTCAGGAATTTCTCAAAGACAGAGCGCTAAACGATTCCGATGGCAGTCTTCGTAAAGAGGCTATTTTGAATATAACAGATCAGGAATTTCTCAAAGACAGGGCGCTAAACGATTCCGACATCGGTATTCGTTTCGTAGTGACAGAGAAACTCTTGGAAAGTAGTAAAGATCAGACATTGCTTAAAGCGCTTGTTTCTACATTAACAGAGAAGCTAAAGACAAGTGGCTCTGTAAATGAAAGGGAAGAATCTGCCAAATATTTACAAGCCATCTATAAACGATATCCAGACAAGAGCATTAGAAATAAGATTCAAGAGCTTAATGGTATCATCATTCGCAAAGGAACTGAGCCAACGGGTGGTATTCATACGGATTATGATGTTGAAGAGGGCTGTGCTAATTGTCCTTGTACCTATGTCGTTGAACATGTCAGCTTTTATACCGGAAGTGGTACCCCAGGCGAACCGACAATATATTTCGATGCAGAAAAACGCTTTAAATCATAGGAAATTAATTTCGGTATTTATTGGTAACAGTCCGCGGGATGCGCATTATGGAATCAGGCAGGGTAACCTGGTCGCGCTCCAGCAGGATGCCGACGGCTTTCCCTCTCACTCGCCTGTCGGACTTGATTAGCGAGTCAACGATGTATTGTTGCGTGTATTCGTTTTCCGGCAGCAGGGCAAATGCTTTTTTTATCTGGTTTATTTTCTCGTGGATAGAGTTATCGCCGTGCGTGCACAATCGTTTCACCGGGTCATCTTCATAAGACTTGTGAGGGATCAGATTGTAGATATCTGTCAATTCCTTCTGGTAATTGGCTAAGTATCTTAACTTAATGCCTTCGGGATGGCACAGAAAGAGGATGTACAGGGCTTGGGGCAAGGGGCTTATTATTATCTCTAAGTTATCGTAGGCCGGCAGCAGTATCTGGAAAGACATATCTCCTCCTTTTTTCTTTGTTTCCTGAATAACCAAAGGGCTTAGCTGGTCGTATATGCTGGCGCTCTTCTTATAACCGCCGGCTTCCGTCATCATCCATTCATAAATAGAGGTGTTGCGCCCGCTGCTGCTCTCCTTGCGGGGAGCGCTGTCTAAACGAATCCTTTTCACGTAGAGGAGGTATTGTGCCACCAGCTTCGGCAGGTCGGAGAGGTCAAAGGGGAAATACTCAAACACGTACTGCCCATCATCCCCTTTTTCGCCGGTGAAACGGATCAATCCCGGCGAGAACGTGCCGCGAAAGTCGGACTTTGACAGCAACAAATGGGTAAGGAAAGCAGAAGTGAAATAATCGAACCGGGCGAAGATGGCTCGATGATCATCCCAACCGGCAGAGACGGAGAGGATTGCCCGCTCTTTCATATCCTTGAAAAGCTGTGGCATAAAAACAAAACTGACCCGCTTCATGGTTTTCTCCATATCGGCAAGAATCGACTTATATTCCCTAAGGAGTAGCTGATTGACCGCTTCGTGGTACTCCTCTTCCACGTAAATCAGTTGGTCGGTTCGCGGTTGAAAGAGCCCCTGAGCCTGCATATTGAATCTGATCATGGCCGTGTGCTTTTTTGAAGCAAATTTAGCAAAATAAATACAAGCTTGTAGAATACTGTTCGTATTTTATTTCCGCTTACATTTGCATCATTAATATCTAAAACAATTACCACCATGAATGCACAACCGGCTTATAAAAACAACAATCCATCGGAATCTCCCTATTTCTTATTACGGGAACCGGCAGCCTTCTCCTTGCAATCCACCTGCGTCACAGTACAGGTGGATGGTATCATTGCCGACGTGACGGTCACGCAGACCTACCTCAACAAAAAAAGCCGCATCGACGAGGCGGTCTATGTCTTTGCCGGTTCGACGCGTGCCGCTGTCTATGGCTTGGATATCCGCATCGGCCGGCGGGAGATACATGCCAAAGTAAAAGAACGCGACATCGCCCGCTCCGAATATGAACAGGCGAAAAAGGAGGGACTGATGAGCGGCCTGCTCGAACAGCAACGCCCCAATGTATTTCAGATGAACGTGGCCAATATCCAGCCCGATGAGGAGGTAGAGGTCATTATGCGTTATACCGAATGGCTTGAATCGCGCGACGGCTGGTATGAGTTTGTTTATCCCGGCGTGGTCGGCCCCCGCTACACCACCCATGGCGAAGCCTGGGTAGAGCAGTCCATCGCCCAGTTGCGGCAGCCCTCCAGCGATTTCAATATCTCGGCAGGCATCAAGGCCGGCGTACCCATCATACACTTGAACTGCCCCTCCCACCAGATCAAGACCGGACATCCCAGCGCCACGCATACCACCGTCGAATTGGCCAACCCCTACGATAAACAGGGCGCCAAGGATTTCATCCTCCGATACAGCTTACAGGCTGAGGGTGTACAATCGGGATTGATGCTCTACCCCGGCACCGGAGGAGAACAGTATTTCCTCCTGATGGCACAGCCCTCACAGACGATCGCCGTTGAACAGATTCCGCCCCATGAATGTATCTTTATCATAGACGTATCGGGATCCATGTCGGGCTCGCCTTATAAACTGACCCGCACCTTGCTGTGCAAACTACTCCAGACGTTGCGGCCGGTGGACCGCTTTAACATCGTCTTTTTTGAATTTACCCGGCGGGCGCTTTCCGAACAATCCCTGCCGGCCACGCAGGCAAATATCGACTGGGCGCTACAGAAAGTCGATCAAGAGGAATGTACAGGTGGAACGAATCTGTACGAGGCCTTGGAAACGGCGTTCGACCTCCCGGCCGATCCCGCTTATACCCGTAGTTTTATCATCGCCACCGACGGGTATGTGTCTATCGAAAGCCGGGCTTTCCGTCTGGTGACTAAGAAACGTAACGAAGCCAATCTGTTTGCCTTAGGCGTTGGGGAGAGCGTTAACCGCTACCTGATCGAAGGCCTGGCATACGCCGGCGCCGGCGAGGCCTGTTTCGTCTCCAACCAAACGGAAGCGAATCAGGTTGGCGAGCAATTTATCCGCACTATCTCCCAGCCGCTATGGTCGCATATCGAGATCGATTGGGACGGTTTTGAAGTGTATGATGTCCATCCCGATCCGCTTCCCGATCTATTCGCCTCCAAACCTTTAATCCTTTTTGGCAAGTACGATAGCAAGCCGGACGGCGTCATCACCCTGAAAGGAAAAACAGCCTACGGCGACGACGAACAAATCATCCGCCTAAAGGATGCCGTGCGGACAGAAAGCCAGGCCTTGCGCTACCTCTGGGCACGCAACCGCATCACCTACCTTAGCGATTACGCATTGTATTATGAAGAAGATGTCCATTTCTTCCATTCTCCGCCAGCGACGACAAATCATAAAAAGCAAATCACCGAATTGGGATTGCAATACAACCTGCTCACCAAATACACCTCTTTTTTGGCGGTAGATGATGAACCAGGAATGGAAAAGATTAAACAAATTGCAGCGCCCTGCGCGCCTCCCTGTTACAAGGTGTCGTCCGGTTTCAACGCCGTAAAGATGAAGTCGTTGTACCGTTTAGTCGAGGAGTTGAACTGGAATGAGGAATTATTCAGTGAACAAGAGGACATTGACCATGACCATTTTTACTGTCAACACGTCGACAGCCCGAGAAGTGAAGAGAGTCCATCTGCCACGTTTGAAGAAAGAAAAGCGTATCCAGAGAAAAAGCGCCCTCCCCGTTTAATAAAGATCCTGTACAAGCCGTTTATTCGATTAGGCCGCCTGCTGTATCTATGCGGACGCTGGCTTATCCATCTGTTCAGGAAATAAATACATGGGCGATTCGTCTATTTTACGAACTATTAAAACACCAGAAAAACATGATACAACTACTCAAATTATCGTTCCTGTTTGTCGCGCTGACGCTGTTTTCATGCCAACACTCCCGGTTGCCTGTCATTGTCGTCCGCCAAAATCCTTCGGCGACCGAACTGTTTGCCGCGCACGAAATCCGCCGCTATCTCTATTTACGGACGGGCGAGATAGCCGCTATCAACAAAGTTGACGCCGACGCCATCCCAACACATGCGATTGTGCTGTCGGTTGATGACAATTTGCCTGAGGAAGGCTTCACTCTGAAAACGGCGGATAACCGGCTGCATATCAGCGGCGGCTCTGAGATGGCGGCGCTTTATGGCAGTTACCGGTTTGCCGAACATCTGGGCGTGCGCTTTTATCTGCACGGCGACGTTGTGCCCGACGGGCAAATCACACAGTTTAAACTGCCCGTTATCAGCGAAACGCATACTCCGCAGTTTGCCACGCGCGGCCTGAATCCGTTTCACGACTTTCCCGAAGGCCCCGACTGGTGGACGCTGGACGAATACAAGGCTATCCTGG
>JAISQD010000044.1 GCA_031274415.1 Tannerellaceae bacterium
AGTCGAAAGACACAGGATGATCGTCCGCTCCGCATGTTTCGTTGGATACCGGCGTTGGCAGCAGTGTTGTTGCTGACGGGCTGTGTACATGAAGAGACAGTGCAGGACGACAACTATGACACCGGCCGTGTGCCGGTACGTTTCAGCGCCGGCATCGACGTAGAAACACGTGTGAGTAACCCGGAAGGGAATCAATGGGACGCCGCCGATACAATCGGCATATATATGATACGCGCCGGCGGTACGTTGAGCGACACGGAAATCCGGGAAGGGGCCAAAAACAAACCTTACGCCGTGGCGAGCGGTGCAGGTTCAGGCTCTGCCTCCTTTGCACCGGCGGCCGATGTGGTCTATTACCCCAATGGCGAAGATGTAAACTTTATCGCCTACTACCCCTATGGGGATGCCCCCACTGTATCTGCCGGTTATACATACCGTATGGATATCAGCAATCAGAACGTCCCTGCACGTCTCGACCTGCTGTACAGCAACAATAAAGCCGTGTACAACAGCAAAGTGCATGATGCAAACCTCTCTTTTGAACACCTGATGACCAAGTTGGTATTCAATGCCGTGCTGACACCCGGCAACAGCGCCTCTCTGGCGAACCTCCAGATGGAGATACAGAATGTCAATACGTTAGCCGACTTCGACCTGGCTACCGGCGTGACGTCGTCTGATGGCGCCGGCCAGCGTCTGATCGTCCCCTTCAGCCGGTATGTATCCGCCGATTCGGTACGTATGGAGGCGATCCTGATCCCAACGGCCGACGCCAGCGGTATCCGGCTTGTCTTCTCCCTGAACGGTAAAAGTTATGCCTCGCCCCTCCCTGTGGGAACGACAGGGGTAGCGTTGCAAAAGGGAAAGTGTTACATATACAGGGTGCTTTTTGATGAGTCGGAAGTCAAGATAGATGGGACACTGACGGGTTGGGACGAAATTCCCGACGATGTCACCCCGCCGCCTACTCCTGACCCCGACCCCTCTCTACCCTCCGTTCATATAGCGGGTTATCGCGGCCAGGCCACCCTGCATTTCGCTTCCGGCGGTCAGGAAGTGCTTGCCCTCAATGGGAACGGCAAAGCCGGCCTAACTACTCAAAGCGGCGAACTGATCCGTAGCGTAACGCTCGACAATGCAGCCAATAACGCCCCCATCCTGATCGGCCGCAAAGCGGAAGATGTCCTGCCCCTGTCCCTGCGTGTGGACGCGAACGGCAACCTCCTCCTTCGCGACGCCGTGAACGGCTACATCCCCATCGCCAGCTATGCCGAGTTCCAGCTAATCAACGACCCCGCCAACCTTGGCAAGAAATACAAACAGGAAACCGCCATCGACCTGATGAGTGAAGAGTGGGCGCAGATAGGAACTCATACGCCTTCTGCTCCATTCACCGGCGAATACGACGGCGGGGAATATGAAATCACGAATCTGAAGATAGATGGAAACAATTTTTGTGTCGGTTTTTTCGGATTCGCAATTAACGCAACGCTCCGCAACATCCGCCTTGTTTCCGGCACGGTAAATGGATTGTCAGCTGTTGGCGGTATCTGTGGAGGTGCTGATGGAAGCTCTTCCATCACCAACTGTTATTCCGGTGTTGCCGTAACGGGTACGGAAAACCATATTGGCGGTATCTGTGGGATTCTCTGGGGTAGTTCTACCATCACCTCCTGCCGCAATACAGGAAATGTGAAAGGTTCGAGTATTTCCAATAACATTGGAGGCATTACCGGGGTGTTCGATGGAGTAGACATTAAGATCAAAGATTGCTCCAACCAGGGCGAAGTGGAAGGTGCTACTTTTACCGGTGGCATTGTAGGGTTTCTTATCCAACGCACAGCCGAGATAAGCGCTTGTCTCAACAGCGGCATTGTGAAAAGTACGGGAGGTTATTCTGGTGGTATCGTAGGAGTAAGTGCTGGCTCCATAACCCTCACCGTTACGGCCTGCTATAATACCGGAACTTTAGAAAATAATGGCAATGGTTACACCGGCGGCATTGTAGGAGTAGTAGACAGCACAGCCAGTACCATCACCGGATGTTACAGTACGGGAACGGTGACAGGCAGCAATCAGAGCCTTATCGGTCTTATCTGCGGGAGAAATGCAGGAAAGATCAACTTCTGTTATTGGACAAAGGGCAGCAGTACGGCCACCCAAGGCGTGGGCACCGATACCGGCACCAGCTACACCTATGAATTTAGCGCCTCTGCATGGCCTGTCAGCAATATGCCCGGCTGGGGCATAGGCGACGACAGCACAGTCAATACGTATTGGAAATCGCTTGGCGGCTGGAATGGCGGCACGCCTGACTATCCGGTGTTGTGGTGGGAATGAGATGAAGGGCATGTTTTGCGTTTAATTTTTGACAAGTGCGCCGGATATCCCCTGTGAAGGGGAGTCCGGTGCATTCGGTGACGGCTCTATAACGTTGGGATGTGCATAACCGAATGTGGAGCCTTTTTCTTTACAGGTAGTCGGGGTATAACAGGTACTTTTTACGTACCGTTTTGTAGGCGTCCAGCTCTTGCTGCCACGTGGCGCGTATCTCGTCTTCTTTCATGCCTTGTATGATTTGCCGGCGCAGCTCTTTTGTCCCGGCTAAGCGATCGAACCAGTGGGGGCGGGAGAAGAAAAAGGCCGTATCCCTTCCCGATTTTTCATAAAAATCGAGCAGGAACCGCAACGTAAATCCGCCCTCGAAAGGGTATTCACGCAGATCGACGCCAAAGCACACGTTATCCTTCTGTACGGGATTTGTATCGAATCCGGGTAAGGAGACAGGGGTGAAAGAGAATGTCCCGAATGTCCTGTCAGGATAGCCGATCACCTGAAACGGGAAGCGGACGCCTCTCCCGATACTCATGGGAGTCGCCTCGAAGAGGCATAATGAGGGATACAGGCGGACGGCCTGGCTATTGGGAAGATTGGGAGAGGGTTTGACAGGAAGGTCGTACCGGTCGCCATGCCTCCAGTTTTTCATGGGGACGACTGTCAGGCGGCAACTGCCGGCGGGCAGGTTTTTCAGCCATCCTTCGCCATTGATCATGAACGCAAGTTCCCCGACCGTCAATCCGTGAAGCAACGGAACAGGGTCGAGGCCCACAAACGATTCCAGCCCTTTCCGGCGTATGGGGCCGTCGACAAAATCGTTGGGGTTGGGACGATCCAGCACCACACACTCCTTGCCGTTTTCGGCACAGGCTTCCATCACATAATGCATCGTACTGATATAGGTATAGAAACGGGCGCCGACATCCTGTATGTCGAAGACGACCACATCCAATCCGCTCAGTTGTCCGGCTGTCGGTTTCTTCTCTTTTCCATAGATGGAAACAACGGGGATCCCCGTTTTCGCATCGACACTGTTCTTTACCTCCTCTCCCGCACCGGCCGTACCCCGGAAACCATGTTCGGGAGCAAAGATCTTTTTAACGGCGATTTTTTCGGCAAGCAATGTATCCAACAGATGGGTATGCGTACTCTCCAGTATGGACGTCCGGTTGACGACAAGCCCTACCTGTTTGTCCTTCAGCAGGGGAAGGATCATATCCATGCGTTCGGCGCCTAAAACAGGCGGATTCTCCTGCCGGGCGGAAACGCCGGCAAAAGGCAAAAAACATATCCCCGAGAGGTAGAACAGGAATACCGTAACACGTCGTTTCATCTATTTTCATTTTTTCGTCTGTCTGCAAATGTAGTAAATGTGCCGGTCATTCACTACATTTGTATCTTTATTCATGGAAATCAAGACAGATGAACCCGATTGATATTATCTTAAAGTACTACGCCGCAGAATCGGAAGCTTACCGGATATTGACGTCCCACAGCCGGAGTGTAGCGGACAAAGCGTTGGCCATTGCCCGGATGCACCCGGAGATGCACCTTGACCATACGTTTATCGAAGAGGGCGCGATGCTGCACGATATCGGCATTTTCATGTGCCATGCGCCGGAGATCGGTTGTTTCGGGCAGGCGGAATATATCTGCCACGGATATCTGGGCGCCGGTTTGATGCAGCGGGAAAACCTGCCTCGCCACGCGCTCGTTTGCGAACGCCATACGGGGACGGGGATCCCGCTTGAAGAGATCGAAAGACGAAATCTTCCCCTTCCCCGCCGGGATATGATACCCGTTACGATGGAAGAACAGGTGATTTGTTTTGCCGACAAGTTTTTCAGCAAAACAAAATTGGAACGCGAAAAGCCTGTTGACAAGATAAAAAAGAGCCTCTCCAAGCATGGCGACGCCGCCCTTTTGCGTTTTGAAAATTGGTATAAACTCTTTTTAGGGGAATAAAAGCCGTAAGGCTCGGTAATTTATTATACATTTGCAGGCTGGGATGCATTAAAAAAAGAGCATGTTCTCGACATTCAGAATCCTATATATCACATTCATATTCCTTGCAGGTCTTACATTGCAAGCGCAAACAGATGTTTCTTCTGCCGGCAGGGCTGCATTAGACGGTCAGGAGGGGCGGTTGCCCGACATTGCGCCGCCGGACAGTGTGACTGTTTCGCCCGACGCCATTCCACCCGACACCATTCCACCCTCCAAGAACGTATTGGAGGCGCCCGTAACGTACCACTCGACCGATTCCATGATCATAACGGCCGACAACAAGGCTTATCTCTATGGCGAGGGACATGTGGCATACCAGCAGTTGGAGCTGGATGCCGAAAAGATCGAAATGAGCATGGACAGCAGTCTCGTCTATGCTACGTTCGGGCTGGATTCGATAGGCAGTGAATTTGGCTATCCGCTTTTTAAAGAGGGCGAGCAGCAATACGAATCGAAAAGTATGCGTTACAATTTCAAAACGAAAAAAGGATATATCACGAATGTCATTACCCAGCAGGGAGAAGGCTATGTCACATCCGCCCGGACAAAAAAGATGGAAAACGATATATTGAACATGGCGAACGGCAAATATACCACCTGCGACGACCACGACCATCCCCATTTTTATATCCAGATGACACGCGCAAAAGTCCGCCCGAATAAGAATATCGTCACCGGGCCGGTCTATCTCGTTATTGAAGACGTTCCATTATATCCGATAGGGC
The DNA here is from genome assembly GCA_031274415.1 of Tannerellaceae bacterium. Classification (GTDB taxonomy): domain Bacteria; phylum Bacteroidota; class Bacteroidia; order Bacteroidales; family Tannerellaceae; genus DFXE01. The sequence goes on from JAISQD010000044.1 coordinate 5,070, forward strand.
TTCCGTTTGCCTTTTTCCCTTTTTCGGATAAATACTCTTCCGGTATTCTCTTTCCTTCCTTTGGCGACGATTCCAGGCTGGGGTTCTGGCTTCGGGACTTTGGGTACTATTTTGCATTAAGCGATTATATGGATCTGGCCTTGACGGGAAACATCTATACCAAAGGTTCGTGGGGATTCCAGGCGCGTTCGGGATACAGGAAGCGGTATAAATTTTCAGGGAATTTCTTTACCGAATATATTGTCACAAAAGACGGGGATAAAGGCCTGCCCGACTATAGCCTATCGAAAGACTTTAAAGTCACATGGACACATACGCAGGATCCCAAGGCGAATCCTTTCCGGACATTTTCCGCAAGCGTGAACTATTCTACCAGCAGTTATGACAGGAATAATACACCGGGGTATACCCGTCCCTCTTCGACGGAGAACTCGAAGAACTCGAGCGTTAGCGTCTCCCAGCGTTTCCCCAACAGCCCGTTCAATATTTCCGCCACCATGAATGTCAATCAGGTGTCGAGGACGGGTTCGCTGAACGTTACGCTCCCTGACGTGAATATCTCAATGACCCGTATCTACCCGCTCAAACGCAAGCGGGCAATCGGAAAAGACCGGTGGTATGAAAAGATTTCCCTCTCCTATACGGGGGCGCTAAGCAACAGGATCAACACGTATGACTCGCTGTTTTTCAAGTCCAACATCCTGAAAGACTGGGATAACGGGATGAAGCACAGCATTCCGGTAAGCGCGACGTTCAATGTGCTGAAATACATCAACATCACCCCCTCCTTCAATTATAGCGAACGCTGGTCGACCAAACAGGTTAAACAGGAATACGATATCCAGCAAAACAGGATGATGCCAAGCGATACGACGTATGGTTTTTACCGCAACTACGACTATTCCGCTTCAGTAGGCGCATCGACCACCGTATACGGCTACTTCCAGCCCCTTCCTTTCCTGGGCGGCTTTGTGAAGATGATCCGGCATAAACTGGATATCAGTACATCTGTCAGTTATTCTCCCGATTTTGGCGACCCGAAATATGGGTTTTATAAAAGGTACCAATATTATGACCAGAACGGTGTCAATCAGACGATGACCTATTCGCCCTTTACGAGCGGCGCGTATGGTCCGCCTTCGGCCGGCAAGTCGGGAAATGTCTCTATTTCCTTTGCAAACAATATCGAAGCGAAGGTTCGTTCAAACAGGGATTCCATAGGAGAGAAGAAAATAACCCTCATTGATAACCTGTCTATTGGCACAGGATATAACATGATGGCCGATTCGCTGAACTGGAGCGATATAAGCCTTAGCCTTCGTCTGAAATTAAGCAAAAGCTATTCCGTCAACCTGAGCGGATCGCTTGAGCCGTATGTGTTTAATTTTGACAGAGCCGGAGGAGCTGTGTACCGGAGCAATAATCTGCGTATCCGGAACGGGAAAGGGTTTGGCCGGTTAAGGGGTACAAGTACCAGCTTCTCTTACACATTTAACAATGAAACATTTAAGAAATTGTTTGGCGGAAAAGAGGAGAAGGGTGGGGAAGGCGAAAACGCCCATGACCATGACCACGAAGGCGAAAATGAGGATGCGCTGGATACGTATAACCGGGACAGGGATCTGGTGTCGTCTGAAAATGCACTGGGTGGAGGCGGCCGGCTGCGGGGACAGAAAAAAGAAGTGGGGGATGCGGATGCCGACGGGTATTGGGTCAATTCTTTTCCATGGAGTTTATCCTTTAATTACAGCCTGACGTTAGGATGGGATATGTCGAAATTCAATTACGAAAAGAAAGAGTATCCCTACAAGTTGACCCATGCACTCTCCTTTAGCGGGAATGCCCAGCCCACCAAAAACTGGCAGTTTAATTTCAATGCCACGTACGATTTCGATTCAAAAAAGATTACTTACCTGACATGTAACCTGTCCCGTAACCTGCACTGCTTTACGATGACCGCAAGCTTTGTCCCTGTTGGATATTACAAGTCCTATTTTTTCTCCGTGGCAGTCAGTTCATCCCTGTTGAAAGATCTGAAATATGACCGGCGAAGCAATTCCCGCGACGTCTCGCAATGGTATTGAACCGGTCACCATTCGACGGGCGTCTGCCCGCTTGCGATCAGGTAGTCGTTTGCTTTGCTGAAATGTTTATTCCCAAAAAATCCCTTGTGGGCGGATAGGGGAGAGGGATGCGCCGATTTAAGGACTAAGTTACGCGTCGCGTCTATAAACGTCCCTTTTTTCTGCGCATAAGCTCCCCAAAGAATGTATACGATATGGTTCCGCGACCGGGTAAGCTGATGTATGACGGCATCCGTAAACGTCTCCCATCCTTTGTTCTGATGCGAACCAGCCTGATGCCGGCGAACGGTCAGCGTTGCGTTCAGCAGCAATACGCCCTGATCAGCCCACCGTGTCAAATCGCCGTTTTCCGGCAACGGTTTCTTGCAATCGTGTTCTATCTCTTTGAATATATTGAGTAAAGAAGGCGGAAAAGGAACCCCTTCCCTTACGGAAAAACAGAGTCCGTGCGCCTGTCCCGGCTCATGATAGGGGTCTTGCCCCAGTATAACCACTTTCACCTGATCAAACGGACAATGGTCAAATGCGCTGAAAATCAAATGACCGGGTGGATATACCGCTCCTTGCCGGTACTCCTGTTTGACAAAATCCGTCAGTTGCTTGAAATACGCTTTTTCAAATTCTTCCGCTAACTGCTCTTTCCAGCCCTGTTCTATCTTGACATCCATACTCCATCTGTTTTCATATCAGGGACATACCCGCCTCTTTTGCCTCTTTTCGCATCTCTTCCGGCCAGATACTGGCTTGGATCTCTCCGATATGCGCTTTTCTCAGGTAGAACATGCATAAACGGCTCTGCCCGATCCCTCCGCCGATGCTTTGAGGCAACTCGCCATTCAGCAAACGTTTATGGAAATACAGCTCTTTTCTATTTTCCGCATGGCAAATGCTCAATTGACGGAGCAGCGCCTCTTTGTTTACGCGGATACCCATGGAGGATAGTTCCAGCGCGCGTCCCAACACGTCGTCCCAGACAAGCAAGTCGCCATTTAGCCCTGTCTGCCCGTTTGCCGCTTTGGTCGACCAGTCGTCATAATCGGGAGCGCGTCCGTCATGCTTTTCTCCATTACTTAGCGCGCCTCCGATACCGGTTACAAATACGGCGCCATACGCTTTTGTAATGGCATCTTCGCGCTCCCTGGGAGTGAGTGCCGGATATTTCTGCAGTAACTCTTCCGCATGGATAAAATGAATCCGGCCGGGAAGAACCGGTTTGATTTCGGGAAACATTTCGTACACCATATATTCCGTCCTGACCATCGCCGCATAAATGCGCTGTACGACCTCTTCCAGAAACGCGATATTCCGTTCGCCCTCGCTCATTGTCCGTTCCCAATCCCACTGGTCGACATACAGGGAGTGCAGGTTTCCCAACTCTTCATCTGAACGGATCGCATTCATATCGGTATAAATACCATACCCTTCTTCCACCTCATAATCGGCTAAAGTCAGCCGTTTCCATTTGGCCAACGAATGGACAATTTCGGCTTTGGCGTCGCCTAAATCTTTAATAGGAAAAGAAACAGCCCGTTCCGTCCCATTCAAATCATCATTGATACCCAGCCCTTTCAACACAAAAAGGGGCGCTGTTACACGGCGTAAACGCAACTCGGATGAAAGATTTTGCTGGAAAAAATCTTTAATCTTTTTTATCCCCAATTCCGTCTGGGATAAATTTAGCAGGGCCTTATACCCTGTTGGTTTTATTAAATAGCTCATATAAAGTTATTCGTTTATAAATAAATGGCAAAGATAATGATAAAGGAATACCCACCATAAAGAGGTCACAAAAAAAAGGGCGACGCATGAAAATAATGCCCTGTTTTACCCTTTTTTGCCTCTTTTCGCAAAATACAGAATGACACGAAAACAGTGCTTTTTCCGACATTATGTAAAGAAAACGCCCTTTTTAGGAAATGTGTTTTTTGCGCATTTTCTCCAATTTTGACCGAAGTAGCGAGCTTTTTGGCTGAAATGACAATAATATCGAGAGAATAGTTGGAAAACATCTAAGAGTTTCCCCGGAAACATCTAAGAGTTTTTTAAAAACATCTAAGAGTTTCCGGGAAAACATCCAGATGTTTTCCCGGAAAGTCGCAGATTTTCTGTGAATAAGCCTTAATGAAATGTTTTTAAACACTAATATAAAAAGAATTGACCCGATAATGAAATAAAAATTACTCCAAAATCCCATCCAATTCCAAACTGACAAAAAGATAGGTTATTACACGCAAACAATCCGAAAAGGCCTATAAATACCCTATAATATATATCAATCGTCTACTATTTCGCCACTTTTACTGACAAAGTGTATTTCCTTAACCCCCTGTTTTCGGCGATAGAATCGACCGGCTCGTCCCCCGATACGAAACAGCCGTGTTTCAGAGGGGTAAAAATATCATTTTGTCAATTCACGGATATCCATAAAATTAATGTTAAAAGTAGCAATTTGTCAATATCGAACTCACGTTATATTATACCCACATAAAACGGTATAGAGCCATATAAAATGAGTTAATATCGGGGAGGGCTTCCGAAATGCTAATAGATGTTCTATTTAATATCTCTTAAAAATAAAGTGTCCGACAATATAGTAGTTGTCGGACAAACTCGCCGGAAATATTAAAATCGCGTCAAAAGTATGAATGGTTTTTCTTAATATATTATCCATGTCAATACGCGTTTTGTCCATTCCAGATATTTTTGAATTTATTTTTATCAATGTCAATCCTATGCAAAAAACCAGGAAACTATTCATTCGCCGTTTATATCTTCATAACGTATTCATTATTAGCATGTTTTACAAATTTTGCATCCGGATATTTTCATTATGCTTAGATAATTCGCTGGATAAGAAAATGTTAGCGACCATGTCTTGAAAAATGTTTTACATGCTTATCATTTCAATTGCGATTTGTAAAACATTTAACATTTCGTCGTTCCCTTATCTATCTTATTTTATGCGAGTTACGCTCATTAACACTATATTGTCCGACAACTACTATATAGACGGACATTTTTCAAGGATGAAATCGTGTAAAAAAACAGGAGAAAGTGGCTACTTAACTTGTTTTGAGAGAGCGAGATAGGACGTAATAAAAAGAGCAAAAAGCGTTGAGAACAGCAGTGTATATAATGTATTTAAATATGAATTAGTTATCTATCTGTTAACAATTAAAATGGAGTTAAAAATGAAAAAGTGTAGAACATTATTAAGTGTATGTACGGCATTTGCATTCGTTGTGTTGATGCTGTCAGCGTGTTCCTCATCAGAGGAAGTAAACCCGATTGAACCGGCAGTGGCCGGCACCAAATCGGTATCTCTTAAAGTCACCCAAAGCGCAGTCACACGTGCGATTGGGGAATCGGCCGCAGTTGGTTCAGGTGCTCAAGTAACAGTCACCAGTGGCGGACACCTCCTATTTGTCGACAATGGAGGTTTAGTCACCCACTATGTGGAGGTAACCGTTGGAAGTCTTAATAGCGGGGGCAGTGATCCCAGGGTTGCATTTGAAGACCTCAAGACAGAAAATGGAGCAGAGATTACCAATGTACCCGCGGAATCGGTCGAGGTGTATCTCATCTTGAACCTTCCTGCTTCCGGTATAGCCTCCGCACCGTCGGGAGGATGGATCGGCACAACATTATCAGCTGTAGATGACGTGTTAATCACGGCAGAACAACTGCACGACGTCAATGGTGGCGTGGCAAATGTTCCGATAAGCGGAGGCGCTGAGTTAACTGACGATCCCGACGGGGTATTTGAACTCGAAGCCGTCGTTGATTTGGCCCCTATCGCCTCCCGTTTTGAGATCAAAAAGATTGCTCTCGACGTGGATGATTTGACCACACGCGGCCTTGCCGTCGACGCTACTTTTGCTATCGCGGGTATCTATATCAACAATTACTACCCCAGAGTATCGGTGACGGGTAACTATCCTTTTGTTACCCTGAATGCGGGGCAAGATGTGGATAAGTATGATCAGGACAATACCACAGACTTCTTGTGGAAAGCCGCAAATTATGGTACCTATCTCTACACGTTAAATGCTGGTAGT
>JAISQD010000068.1 GCA_031274415.1 Tannerellaceae bacterium
CCGGAAAGATTGATGGTGTCTTCGATCACGTCGCGGGTGGTACCGTGGATATCGGATACGATCGCGCGTTCTTCGCCGAGCAGCAGGTTGAGCAACGTGGATTTCCCGGCATTGGTTTCTCCGATGATGGCTACGGGGATACCGTTTTTGATGGCGTTCCCGACGCTAAACGATCCGGCCAGTTGGCGGATGACCTGTTCTATCCCGGAGGCTAATTGTTTCAAGTGGTTACGGTCGGCAAATTCGACATCTTCTTCGCTGAAATCCAATTCCAGTTCGATCAATGACGTGAAATCCATCAGTTGGGAGCGCAGTTTGTTTAATTCGTCGCTAAAGCCTCCCTTCATCTGGTTTAACGCCAACTTATGCATACCTGCCGAGGTCGAAGCGATCAGGTCGGCAACGGCTTCAGCCTGGCTTAGATCCATTTTCCCGTTTAAAAAGGCACGTTGGGTGAACTCGCCGGGCAAGGCGGAGCGGCATCCTTTTTCGATCAACAGTTGCAGGATTTGCTGTTGTATGTATAACGAGCCGTGGCAGGTGATTTCTACGGTGTCTTCTCCCGTAAAGGAGTGGGGGGCGCGGAAGAGGGAGAGGAGGACGTCATCGATCGTCTCTTCCCCGTTCCGGATACTTCCGAAACATACGGTATAGGCTTTTTGGGAGAGTAGGTCTTTCCCTTTTGTTTTTGCGACAAACAGCGTGTTACAAATCGCAATGGCGTTGACGCCCGACACGCGGATGACGGCAATTCCCCCAACGCCCGGAGCGGTTGATATGGCGCAGATTGTTTCGTTCATGTCAGACGGTTATCAGTTCATAGTTACGGACGCCGACGCCGATCTTTTCGGCATGTTCCAGGCCGGCTTGCCAATGGGTGTCTGGATGGATCAACCGGAATTTGTCCTTCCCTTCCAGGTGTTGGTGCGGGTATTTTTCGCTCAGTTGACTTCCGCCGAGTACCGGCGCTTTTGTCACCAGATCGGCGCATGCCTGGTCGATGGCGACGGGATCGGGAGAGGCGAGGATGCCCAAATCGGGGATGATCGCTGCGTCGTTATGATTCCAGCAGTCGCATTCGGGCGAGACATTCATAATGAAGTTCACGTGGAAATGGGGTTTGTCCGATAGGACGGCCTTTGTGTACTCTGCAATTTTACAGTTGAGCCGTTCGGAGGTATCGCCCTCGCCCATCACCGCTCCCTCGTATTGGCACAACGCCACGCACTGTCCGCAGCCGACGCATGTGTCGTAGTCGATCACGGCTTTCTTTTCGCTGTCGAGATGAACGGCATCGTGCGCACAGTATTTTACGCATACCTTGCAGCCGGTGCATGATTCGCGGTCGATCACCGGTTGGGACGACGAGTGCAGTTCCAGCTTCCCCCCTACGCTTGCCGATCCCATGCCCAGGTTCTTCAACGCGCCGCCGAAACCGCTCTGTTCGTGTCCTTTGAAATGGTTCATACTGATGACGATATCGGCATCCGCAATGGCAGCTCCTATTTTAGGCGCTTTGCAGTATTCGCCGTCTATGGGTATCTCGCGGTAGTCGGTACCTTTCAGCCCGTCGGCAATGATGACATTGCACTTGGCGGAGATGGGGTTGAATCCGTTTTCCATAGCGCTTTGCAGGTGGTCTACGGCGTTGGAGCGTCCGCCGGAATAGAGTGTATTGCTATCGGTCAGAAACGGTTTGGCGCCCAAATTTCCGAGCAATGATGCCAGCCTTGCCGCATAATTCGGACGGATAAATGCCAGGTTACCAGGCTCTCCAAAATGTATCTTAATAGCGACATACTGGTTTTTAAAATCAATATGTTCGATGCCTGCCCGTTTGAGAAGCCGTTCCATCTTGGTGAGCAAGTTGGCGGACGGCGTTGTCCGGAGGTTTGTGAAATAGACTTTTGAAGTGTTCATTTTCATTGATTTTTGCACAAAGATAACGACTACTCTTTATGAAAAGACTAAATGAATGAAATTTTACCTAAGTTTGTGCCGGACTAAATAAGATATTGTATGATATTTGACAGTATGAGGAATAGAAGGAGTATTCGCCGGTATACGGAACAGGATATAGCAGAGCCGTTATTGAACGAATTGCTGGAGCTGGCAGCGCGCGCTTCCAATACCGGTAATATGCAGTTATACAGCGTTGTGATTACCCGTGACAGGGAGATGAAAGAGAAGTTGTCGCCGGCTCATTTTAACCAGAAGATGGTGGCTGAGGCTCCGGTGCTGCTTACGTTTTGCGCCGATACGAACCGTTTTGTTCAATGGGCAGGGCAACGCAAGGCAACGCCTGGCTTTGACAACCTGCAGACGTTTGTTGCGGCGATGATAGATACTGTTATTTTTGCCCAGACTTTCTGTACCGCCGCCGAAGAGAAGGGGTTGGGTATTTGTTATCTGGGAACGGTCACTTACAATGCCGACAAGATCATCGACATCCTTTCGCTTCCCCGCCGCGTCGTTCCGGTGGCGGCGATTACGGTTGGTTGGCCTGCCGGGGAGCCGGAGCAGCCCGAACGTTTACCGCTGGAGGCCATCGTCCATCATGAGCGGTATACAGACTATACGCCTGCCTCTATTGATGCGTTTTATACTGCGAAAGAGGAGCTGGAGGCCAATCTCCGGTATGTGAAAGAGAATAACAGGGAGACGCTGGCGCAGGTTTTTACGGATATTCGTTACACAAAGAAAAATAACGAATACTTCTCTGATGTGTTTTTAAGGGTTCTGGAAAAGCAGGGTTTTTTATGTGCTTTATGAAAAAGAAAAAGAAAATACTTATCGGTATTGCCGTTGCGCTGTTTACGTTGCTGTTTGTCTTTCCGGTCGCGGTATTCGGTTTCTTGAACTGGAGGATCTTCCCACCGGAGAGGCTGACTCCATTGGTTGTCAAGGAGGTCAATAAAATGGTAAACGGCTGCCTGACCTGTGAAAAGATCGAACTGACGTTCTTTGAGACCTATCCGCATTTGGGCATCCGTTTTACCAACGGGCAGTTGGTTTCCCATGCTATACAGGACAGCTTGCACATTGGGCATGAGGCGCTTGGCGCTGATTCATTGCTCCGCTTCAGTCAGGCTACGGTCTCTTTTCGTCCGCTGGATTACCTGTTCAAAGGGATTGTTACGATTGACGAGATTGTGGTGAAGGATCCCTCTTTTTATGGTTTTGTTGATGATAATGGCGTTGCAAACTGGGATATTTTCGTCTCAGGAAAGGATTCGACAGCTGTCGGGGACAGCTCTGCTGCACTTCCCCCGATTGATTTGCAAAAGGTGCGGATCGTGGACGGGCGTTTTATATATGACGACCACCAATCCGGTTTGCATGCCGAAGTCGGCGGCTTTTTCTTTCAATTATCAGGCTCTTTGACGACGGAAGGGAATACCTTGGATATAGAGACAGGCTCTTCTTCGATCCTGTTCCGGAGCCAGGCCTATACGTTGAATAAGAAATTGGCGTTGCGTTTGAAAAGCAGGATCGTCCTGTCGGATGGGTTCAATACGGTCACGCTTCAGGGCGCCGAAATGATGGTCAACAACTTGCCCTTTACCGCTGATGGCGCGATTACTAATTTGCCGGAAAGAAGGTCATTAGGCGTTAATCTGGAGATGGGGTTAAAGGCGTCTGACATGAACGAACTGCTCGGGTTTATCCCCGATGCCTACCTGAAAGACCGTGAGAAGATGGTCGCCGCCGGAT
>JAISQD010000073.1 GCA_031274415.1 Tannerellaceae bacterium
ATGTTCTCCATGATGAACTATTACCTGCCGCTGAAAGGCATGGCCTCGATGCACTGCTCGGCCAATGTGGGCGACAAGGGCGATGTGGCGATCTTCTTCGGACTGTCGGGCACAGGGAAGACAACCCTTTCGGCCGACCCGAAACGATTCCTTATCGGCGACGACGAACATGGCTGGGACAACAACGGCGTGTTCAACTACGAAGGCGGCTGTTATGCCAAAGTGATCAACCTCAGCGAAGAAAACGAACCGGATATCTGGCGGGCGATCAAACGCGATGCACTGCTGGAAAACGTGGTGGTAAAGGCCGACGGGACGCCCGATTATGCCGATGGTTCGATTACGGAAAATACCCGCGTATCGTATCCGATCTACAATATCAACAAGATCGTTCTTCCTTCAAAGGCCGGTCATGCCAGCAAGATCGTCTACCTTTCAGCCGATGCTTTCGGTGTGTTGCCTCCTGTTTCTATCCTCGATGATGCGCAAGCGCAATACCACTTCCTTTGCGGCTACACATCCAAGCTGGCCGGAACGGAACGGGGCATTACCGAACCGCTTCCCTCTTTCTCCCCCGCTTTCGGCGAGGCGTTTTTGACGCTGCACCCCACGGCGTATGCCAAGACACTGGGCGGAAAGATGAAGGAACACGGCGCGAAAGCCTATTTAGTCAATACCGGCTGGAACGGAACAGGGAAACGTATTTCGTTGAAAGATACGCGTGCCATTATCGACGCCATTATCGACGGCTCTATCGAAAAAGCCGAACGGGTACACATTCCTATCCTCAACCTGACCATTCCCAAGACATTGCCTAACGTATCGGACATCCTTGATCCCCGCTCTACGTATGCCCATGTCGGCGACTGGGAAACAAAGGCGAAATCGTTGGCCGCCAAGTATATCAAGAACTTTGAGCAATACTGCGACAACGACGATGCCAAAGCATTGATCGCCGCAGGTCCTCAACTGTAACCGGCCGGCAGATCGTCTTCTGCCACGGGGAATACGAAAAAAAAGAGGGTACGCTTCTGTAGCGTATCCTCTTTTTTTTGTCGGGTTTCCGCCGGAGGGGATCAATGCGTTGCCTTGTACCAGCCTGTTTCGGTTTTTGCCGAGGTGTGGGGGCTGATGCTTGGGTCTGATGTCGTTACGCCGGAGTAGGCGTTGATCCTGATGGGGCCGATAGGGGGTATCGCGGTGTAGTAAGAGTCGGTGTGCTTCTGGTATTTTGAGGGAATGGTGCGTTCCAGCTGGGCGTTGAACTTTGCCGTCAACGCTTCGTCTGTACAGAGTTTGGCTACGTAGTCGCCATAGTCGAAGAAGCGGATGGGCGCGTAGCCGTCCATCCGCTGGATGGCGTCCCGTTGCGTGTTGTCGACGCCGGACGGATATTTCTTGTTGATCTCTTTCATGACCGCCGCAAGGGCGTCCAGCTCCGGGCAGACCGTCACGCCGATGGCGCCGTAAGGATAAAGATAGCTCCGGTAAAAGTCGAGGAACGTGTTGCTGATGCTCTCGTAATCGACCGTGCCGAACAGGTATGGCGCTATCCGGGAGTAGGGCATACCGTAGGCCATGATTTCGCAGGGGGAGGCGATCAGGTGTCCGGTGACCTCTTTCAGGTCGTAAGCCACCTCTATGGAGGACATGTAGCAGTCGTCGAAAAGGATATATTCCATCGTTATCCCGGCATTGGTAATGCCTTCGGCCAGGGTAGTGACGTCGGTCTGGTATTCGATGCTCTCTCCCCCGAACCAGCGTGTCCGGATCGCGCCGTCATACTCCCAGTATTCCTTTTCGCCCGTCGTGCTGCGCAGTTGGCCCGACGGGGCGGCGGGTATCCAGCCCATTCCGTGACAGTTGATGATCATCGCGTAGCGGCTGGCCGGGGCGTACCCCTTGACGTCGTTCAGGATCGACGTGATCCACGCGGCAGTGGTGATGGCGGGGTTTGTATACCATTTGAGGGTGTCGCTGACGCACGCGCCTTTGCTGTATTTCAGTTCGAAGAGCGTCGCCTCCGTCGGCGTGGTCTGGAAAAATACCAGTAGCCTCCCGCCTGCAAGCCTGTTTTGTGCTACTGCGCTCTCCATATCCTTGATATTGATACGGAAATTAGGAAGCAGGCCTGTGCTGGATCCAGTGGCGTTGCCGGACCATGGAAAATACATGAACACGGTCTGCTCTGTTACTGAAGGCTCTGGCTCCGGGTCTGTCCCTTCTTCCCCCGTACACGATATCATAGCGAAAAATATTATGAAGAATATGCCTATAAGTTGTTTCATTTTTAAAGGTATGATTTTTTTGTCTATTCTGTTGTACAAATAAAGGTATATTAAAATATATTATTATCTTTACACCGTTATATCGCTAATATGTGGGACTTGTGGGTGTAAATATGAATAGATTTTTGCTGGTTATAAGCGTTTTGATGATTCTATTCTCCTCCTGTGGAGAGGATGTAGCTTACCGGATTGAAGGGAAATTGACCAATCTGGAAGATCAGACTGTTTATGCCGTATTCGAATCGGACAACCTGACGGTGATTGATACGGTTGTTTGCGACAAGCCCGGACAATTCGCCATCAGGCAGGAAAAGCTGGGCTTTAACCAGGCCACTCTCTTTTTTGAGGACAAGACGTCGTGGTTTCCCGTTTATCTGGATGATAAAAAAGGGAAGATCACGATTACGGGCGACATGCATTACCCTTCTCTCCTTCAGGTAAAGGGGGGGCGTATCAATAACGACCTGTCGGCGTTCCGCAAGAAACATGCCGCCATGTTCAAAGAGCAGGCCAACCTGTATGCCGGACTGAAGAAAACGAATGGCAACCAGTCGATGGACGGGAATGATTTTGCTTCGCGTTTGACCAACCTGAATCACCAGCTCAGCGAGCAGGCGTTGGAATATATTCATGATTATCCCGACAGGCAGGCCTCCGTAGTCCTTATACAGACCTATTTTACCGATCCCGACGATACGCGCAAGTTAGACGAATTGCTTATAGCACTCGATCCCAGGTTGAAAGACTTTTACCTTGTCGAAGAGTTGGAACAGTTCAGCGCAAGGGCTAAACGTACGGCGTTGGGTGCGGAAGCGCCCGACTTTACGGTGAAAAACGTCTATGGCGAGCAGGTGAGCCTCGACCTCTCTTCCCAAAAATACCTCCTCTTGTCCTTTACCGCTCCGTGGTGTGATATGTGCCAGACGGAAGACCTCTATCTGGATGAGTTTGACAAGACCTATTCAAAAGAGGACTTGACACAGATCCTGGTGAGTCTGGACGACGACATGAAGGGCGTCAGGGAGTTGTTGGCGAAGGACAGTATCCGGTGGAACCTGATCACCGATTCGGCAGGGCAAGCGGCCATGCTGATCGATTTGTATAATGTCAGTTCCGTGCCCCGCTGCTTCCTGATTGATGATAACTGCAAGATTATCCTGAAAACGGAGAGCGGTCTGGAGGTGAAACAAACGCTTGAGAAATTAATAGAATAGTATAGAGTAGAGAATAAAAATAATTAACCACTCCTTGATAATATGTTAGTAAAATCGTATGCCGCCGCCGTTCAAGGCATTTCCGCAACCATTATAACGATCGAAGTCAGCTGTAGCAGGGGGATTCAGTTCTTTCTTGTCGGACTGCCGGATGTGGCTGTCCGAGAAAGCCATGAACGGATTATTTCCGCCCTTCAGGTCAGCGGGTATGCCTTTCCCCGCTATCGTATAGTCATTAATATGGCGCCTGCCGATATACGGAAGGAGGGGTCTGCCTACGACCTTCCCCTGGCGATAGGCATCATGGCTGCGGCCGAGCAGATCGACAGTTCGCGGCTGGGCGATTTTATGATCATGGGTGAGCTTTCGCTCGACGGGACGCTTCTTCCGGTAAAAGGCGTCTTGCCTATCGCCATAAAAGCGCGTGAAGCCGGTTTTAAGGGGTTTATCCTGCCTCGGGAGAATGCCCGCGAAGCTGCCGTAGTGGACGGGATAAAGGTGTTTGGTATGGAGAATATCAAAGAGGTCATCGAATTTATGGAAGGCAAGCGGGAGGTTGAACCGACGGTGGTGGATACCCGTGCCGAGTTTTATGCCCGCGGGCAGTCGTATGACTGTGATTTCTCCGACGTCAGGGGGCAGGAGAATGTCAAACGGGCGTTGGAGGTGGCGGCGGCGGGCGGTCATAACCTGTTGATGGTAGGCCCTCCGGGAAGCGGGAAATCCATGCTGGCCAAACGCCTCCCTTCGATTCTTCCCCCGCTCACCCTCCACGAATCGTTGGAGACGACAAAGATACACTCCGTAGTAGGCAAGCTCGGCAAAGACGTCTCCCTGATGGCGCAGCGCCCTTTCCGTTCGCCGCATCATACGATCTCTAATGTGGCGATGGTCGGCGGAGGCTCTTTCCCGCAACCGGGTGAGATCAGCCTTGCACATAACGGCGTCCTTTTCCTGGACGAGCTTCCTGAGTTTAACCGCAATGTCCTGGAGGTGATGCGCCAACCGTTGGAGGACAGGAAAATCACCATCTCCCGCGCCCGTTTTTCCGTTGATTATCCGGCGGGCGTCATGTTGATCGGTTCGATGAATCCTTGTCCATGCGGCTTTTACAATCACCCCGAACGCCCGTGCCTTTGTCCGCCCGGAGCGGTGCAGAAGTATATGAACCGCCTTTCGGGTCCGCTGTTGGACAGGATCGATATACAGGTAGAGATTGTGCCTGTCCCGTTTGATAAAATATCGGAGCGGCGTCCTTCCGAACCCAGTACGGCTGTACGTGAACGGGTTATGCGGGCGCGGGCTATTCAGGAAAAACGGTTCGAGGCTTGCGAAGGGGTGTATTGTAACGCCCAGATGACGGTCAAGCAGCTTCATGAATATGTTGACCCGGACGCTGAGGGGATAGCGGTGTTAAGGAATGCGATGGAACGCCTTAGTTTGTCGGCCCGCGCCTATGACCGTATCCTGAAAGTATCCCGTACCATCGCCGACCTTGAAAATGCCACCCAAGTCACCGCTTCCCATCTCTCCGAAGCCATCAATTACCGCAACTTAGACAGGGAAGGCTGGGGCACGTGATCAGTGTGGCTATAACGTTTTGTGTGGGTTGTCTTGTACTGTAGCCTGTGTAAATAGATTGTAGGAATAAGAAAAATAGGTGTAAACCTAAGACAGGAATACAACTAAAAACTGTCAACCTGACTTAGTCATTAAAATTAAAACTGTAAACCAAATTCAGTAAAGGTCAATTTTTTTGCTCCCGAGCAAATAAAAATCTCTCCCGTCCTTTTGAGCAGTCTCTCCCGAGTAATTTTTTTTTGCTCCCGTCCTTTTGACATGAAGCAAGACAGGTATGAACTAGTTCTTGTCAAAAGAGGGATCGCTCTCCCGAGCGCCCCCCCTTCATGTTGTACAGGTCGTGTGTTTAATTTTTGATTGTCTGTTTTAAATCCTGTACTATAACTTTTATGTCATGTTACGCACGATCAATCGTCGGCCCACCCCGTGTAACGGTAGCCTTCAACAGTGTAGGTTTTACCTGGGAAACGGGAGTTGGTGAAAGTAAACGATATGGCATCGGCCTTTGTGCCCGAAGGGGTTGTTACGCCCTGCAAGACGACTTGACCATTTGTAACGGAGAATGTTGTCGTTGACGTGACGACATTTCCCGCCAGATTCTCGATATTACTTCCCGAAAAGGTTAGCGTTTTCAGATCGCAGCTGATCTTTCCATTGATGGCATACGCGTTAGCCCCACTGAGGTTGTATGCACCCGTGCGGATCCAGCATTGCGTGGTAGATTCGTCGGAGGTATTGAACAGGTGGCAATAGTTTCTATACACCAGTTCCCCACTCTCATCCGTCACGGTTATTCTATACATACCTCCCAGAGGATGTATGGATGAATAGTCAATTTCATAATCACCGTACGTTTCACAAGAGGCCAATCCCATGAAAGCGATGAACAGGCAAAGGATATATTTAATTTGTCTCATATTTATATGTATTAATAGTATGGATATTTATTTGCCATTCGCCACTTGCCACCACAGGGGTTCCTGCAAGGGCCTGGTCTCAGGCGCATTTGTATTATAAGAAGAGGATGCCTCAGGTACAAGCAAACGGCGGGGCAGTTCGCGCGGCTGAAGTACGGTCGTACCCGGATTGACTAACGTACCGAGTTCATATCCAGGTGTAAGTCCCGGCGTGATGTTACTGACGCGTACCGTATTGGCATCGCTGATACCCGGAATGCCGGTACGGTTACGATCCATCCAGCTATCCCATGAATTGGCTTTCGCTCCGGCCACCCATTTCTGGAGCAGGATGCATTTCAGCATCGCATCCAATGATGAACTGTCAAAGGCATAAGCGCCACCACTGCTGATAAACGGCGTAGCGTCGTAACCCCAACGTTCGAAGGCTTTTGTCAC
This sequence comes from Tannerellaceae bacterium, assembly GCA_031274415.1. Lineage (GTDB taxonomy): Bacteria > Bacteroidota > Bacteroidia > Bacteroidales > Tannerellaceae > DFXE01. The sequence goes on from JAISQD010000073.1 coordinate 6,439, forward strand.
CCCCTTGTCGTAAGCCGTTTTCGCTGCACCGGCATTGTTCAAACGCGCCTGCGCTTCGGCTACCTGAAAGGCGGCTTCGGCAGCATTCATCAAATAAACGGGATCACTATAGGCCTGTTTGTACCTCGATGATTTGACAAGGGGTACGGCATCGTCTTCCCCTTCGGTGGTGGGAGGCTTGGTACCGCACGGCAGCCCGCCGAACATGTCACGGTATGTCAGCGCTTCTCCCGAATTGACCGCCGCCTGTGCCGTAGCGGTCAGTTCATAGATCTGTTCGACACGCGGATCGTCATAGGCCAGCAAAAATTCGAGGAACGTATGGCAGGCACGGATATTTTCGCGCGTATTCAACTGCCGGATATTGTACTCGTAGAGCGGGTTTCCTTTGTTCGTAGCATCTTCAAAGGCCGTAAAGGCGCAATCTTCTTCCAGCAAACCTCCGGCACTCAACAGGGAGGTGATTTCCGAACGGTTCGCTTCAAAGTCGCGCATAAGCAGTTTTAGTTTCAAGCTTTTAGCAAAGGCAATCCACTTATCGACATTCCCGTTGAAAAAGTAATCCGCACTTGTTACCGTCGGATTGGACCCGCCTTTGGCGTCACCCGCTTTGGCAATGGCTTCATTCAAAAGGGCGATGATGCCCGGATAAACGACTGTTCGGCTGTCGTCGTATTTGGGTTGTGGAAACTCTGCCGCCTGTACTGCTTCGGTAAAGGGGATGTCGCCATAGAAATCGGTCAACATATGGTAGTTGTAGGCAGTCAGGATTTTCGCCATGACCCAATAATTCCATGCCTCTTGCTCTTCCGCCAGTTGAAGCACGATCTTCAGGTCGGGCAACGTATTGGCATACGCATTTGTCCAGAAAGCGTTGTATGAAGCCGCAGTCAGGCTATAATTTACCGTCGTATTATACTGGTTGGTTGAATTGCCCTGCGTCACATATTGCGACCACAAATCACCTACCAACTGCCCGTTGTACCCCCATTGGGCGACAGTCGTTGCGCCTGCCGATGGGAGCAGTGTGGAGAGTGTTCCCTCCGTAGGATAGTTCGGGTTTTTGTTGATGTCCAGATAATCCGTGCAGGAAATAGCCGATACACTCAACAAAACAGCCATGCACCCTGCATATAGTCTATTTTTCTTTTTCATATTCTTTTTCATATTCTTCTTTTTTTAGATTAGAATTCAATCTTGATTGATCCTCCGATATTACGTATGGAGGCCGCGCTGGTTGTTTCGCCAAACTCCGACGTCAGGTCATTCCCCAGGTTCGATACTTCCGGGTCGATATAGTTGTTCTTCTTCGGTGTAAACAGGAACAGGTTACGCCCGATAAGGCTGACCGTCACTTTGCTGAGAGGGGTGGAAGCCAGCGCTTTTTTGGGTACGTCGTATGAAAGCGTGATCTCCCTGATTTTGAAGAAATCCTTCGGCAAAATGAAATCCTGCAACAACAAGGTGTTGTACGAATAGTTACCCAATGAATAGTTGACCTGGTTAGACATCGTCGGGATATTGTTTTCTACATATTCGCCATTGACTATTTTCACGGAATTAGGGAATACGAACGTGTTGCGCTCGTTGTATACCGTCTGCGTGGAGTTCCCATTGAAGTGGCTGATATAAGAGGTATTCGATACCATATAGCCGCCTTTATGCCAGTCGCCGATGATCGTGAGCCGGAAATCTTTATACTTCAGGGAGGTATTCAGCCCCAGCATAAAGTCGGGCTGCGACGCTCCGATGACCTGCTTCTTCGTATTGTCGGTAGTTGGAAACCCGTTGTTATTGACAATCATATAACCATAATAAGGACTGTCTTTGTCTTCCACACGGGCGACAGGCGGTACCTGGAATACACCGACAGGCTCTCCCTCCCGCATCTGGTACTGTATGCCGCGCCAGGAGACAGCCTGATAGCCGTTCTCGTCGACGCCGTCCCACAGCTTGATCACCTTACCGCGGTTGCGTGTAAATGTCGCGCCAATTTCCCAATCCCAGTCATGTGTACGCACCGGCGTGACGCTCAGCAGGGCTTCAATCCCCTTGTTTTCAAGTTGGGCGACATTGCGTGTTTCCGATGTATAGCCGGTTTCAGGAGGCAACGTGGCCGAGATGATCTGGTCTTTGGTCTGCTTGTTGTAATAAGCCAAGTCTACGCGGATACGGTTCCCGAAGAAGTTCCCCGAAACGCCAAGCTCGTATTCGGTCGTCATTTCAGGTTTCAATATCTGGCTGGGCAGGCGGTTGTTTTCGCTCAATCCCGATACGCCTCCGATAGGCAGGCGGGTATAATAAAACGTGCTGCTGGTTAAAGGGGTAAACCATGTCGATGTCCGGTATACGCCGGCGTCGTTACCCGTTTGCCCGACTGCTGCGCGTACTTTCAGGAAGTCGACCTGGTTGTCTTTCAGCGAGGGCAGCAACTCACTCAGGATCAGCGAAGCGTTGACACCGCCATAGAAGTAGCTGTTATTCCCCTGCGGAAGCGTCGACGACCAGTCGTTACGCGCCGAGAGGTTCAGGTAGAGGTAGTTTTTAAACCCGATTTCAGCCTGTGCGAACAACCCGATCAAACGGCGCTCTTCCTTGTTCTGTTCCGACACGGCTGCCGAAGTAGTATTCTGCACATGGTACCATCCGGGAACGTCCAATCCATTGACGTAGGCGCCCGTAGACACATATGTCCGCTGGTTCAGGTTCCATCCTGCGATACCACCGAGGTTGAAATCGCCCACCTTATAATCGGCCGACAGGAAAGCGGTCGCATCGATCTGGTTGTTGTTGTAGCGGTAGTTGGAATAGTAGCCGTTTTGCGGTGTCGCACCTCCCAGGTCGCTGTAAGACCCTTCGGAGAAAGATGTTTTCGCGTTGATATTCTCCGATCCGTAGTTCAGGAAGTCGCCTCCAATACGTCCGGTCGCTTTCAGCCCTTTCAGGATATCATACGACATCTCGATCTTCCCGTAAATATGGTTGTCCTGATAGGTATAATAGTTGTTGTCGACCAACCAGTAGGGGTTCGTCGCATAATAAGTATAATAGTTGTCCAAGTTATACCGTTCGTCGTTGTAGTCTTTCATAACCGAATAATCAACGTCCACAGCATGTTGCAACAGCTCTATTTCCATATTTTCCGTGCGGCGGATGTCTTTACGGGCATAATTCATCGTCATGTCAAAAGAGAATTTATCCACCTTTGCATTCCCGCGCAACGAGAAGGTATTACGGGCGTAGGTATCGCCGTTATTGGGCAGGATACCGTTGGAAGTCAGGTTGCCATAAGAGGCGTACAACCCCAACTGTTCCGTTCCGTAGCGCACGGATACGACATTGTTCATCTCCGTGCCCGTCTGGTAAAAGTTGCGGACATTGTCTTTCACATACGAGAATGGTTTTTCCATGACTGTTTCCAACTCATCCGATCCCCATTCATGCGTTCTTCCGTCCAAGCGCGGCCCCCATGAGCCGTTCTCCGCACGGTCCCAGCTTCCCCAGCCCTGACCGAACAGGTCTTGTGTCTGCATCACGCGCAGCACATTGGAGGCAGAAAAGGCGCCGTCGTAAGAGACGGTCAGTTTTTCATTTTTAGCCCGCTTAGTGGTAATCATGATGACCCCGTTCGAGGCGCGTGAACCGTAAAGGGCAGTTGCCGAAGCGCCTTTCAGGACGGTGACCGACTCGACATCTTCGGAATTGATGTCGTTTGCCGTGTTACCAAAGTCGGCATAGTCATTCCCTATACGGCTGTTGGTGATGGGAACGCCATCGACAACATACAACGGCTGGTTGCTGTTGAACGAAGATATCCCGCGGATAAGCACCTTCTGCGATGTACCGGCAGGGCCTGACCCGGAGATATTCACCCCGGCCACTTTACCGTTCAACCCCTCCATGACCGACCCTGATTTGGCGGCCACCAGATCGTCTGCACTGACCGTACTGGCTGCATAACCCAGACTCTTTTCGTCTTTCCTGATCCCTAAAGCCGCCACAACCACTTCGCCCAGTTGATGTGTATCGGATTGCAGCACGATGTTCAAAACAGGTTTCACCGGCACCTCTTGTGTAACCATACCCACATACGAGATGGTCAGCGTTTTAGCGCTCGCCGGAACATCCAGACTGAATGCGCCGTCTATGTCGGTCACTGTCCCCGCTGTCGTCCCTTTGACCACAACAGTTGCTCCTATAACCGGCTCATTGTCCTCAGCAGAGGTAACCTTTCCTGTCACCCTGACGGTCTGAGCCATTACAAACCCTATGCTTGCAACGAAGCATAGCAAAAAATAAGTCAGCTTTCTTTTCATAAACACTCTTTTAATTAATTAATAAACACACTTTTCGGTACTCTATATCTACAATCCTCCTGTCGCAGCCTGGTCTTTCGCCACAGGAGATGATGATGCGAAAGGGCACAAAAAAACGGCTTAACCTCCTCAAACAGAAGTAAGCCGTAAATACATATACGGGGAGATATCAGTAAACTAACTAATGTGTGTGTGTGTGTGTGTGTGTGACTCGACCCCTGAAAAAGGGTATGCAGACACAACTGGACACAAGTAGGACAAAACACTAATAATCAGTAGATAGTATAGATTTTCATTCCATTTCTAA
>JAISQD010000084.1 GCA_031274415.1 Tannerellaceae bacterium
AACACTAATATGAAAACGAATGACCTGATAATGAAATAAAAATTGCGCCAAAATCCCATCCAATTCCAAACTGACAAAAAGATAGCGAATCACCCATATACAACTTAAAAAAGCCTAAATTCCCCCGTTTTCATGAAGTATATGTAGCATTTGTCCACGATTTCCCCATTTTCACTGACAAAGTGAATTTCCTTAACCCCCATTTTTAGGCCATAGAATCGACCAGCTCGGACAGCGGTACGATACAGCCGCGTTTCAGAGGGGTTAAACTATCATTTTGTTATTTCGCCACCATCCGCAAAAAAAAACGTTAAAACTGACAAAACGTCAAAAGGCCTTTAATCAAATACAGAAACAAATGAAAACCAACACGACCTGATCGACGAGATCAATATCCTGCGCCTGCCGGTCACATTGGGGAGCGGGATCAGCTTCCTGACCGGTTTCGGTACGGAGCGGTCGTGGCAGCTCAGCCAGGTATCGGAGTTGGCCGCCGGCGCCGTCCTGACCCGCTACCGCCGCCTCGCTGCCGCCGCCGCACAGCTCGCGGTGTGAGTTGGATGGCATACAGTCCGAATCGTTTCCATCTTTTTTCTTTGGCTGGTGAATGGTTATTAACAACAAATGCTTAGCTTTGTATCTCTTTTATTAATACAAAGCAGCAATATGGCTAAAAGAAGATTCTTGAAAAAATATATCGTTCATATAACGGATGCGTACCCTAACGGCGGGCAGGTATGAAGAAAGCGATCAGTACATGGCTGCTTCGCTTGTGGGGATGGAAGCTGGGGCCTTTAGGGGAGTATGTGCCGAAATGCGTTATTTGCGTAGCGCCCCATACTAGCAACTGGGATTTCCTTTTGGGAAAGCTTTTTTATGTATCTATCGGTCGGGAAGCCTGTTTCCTGATCAAAAAAGAGTGGCTCTTTTTCCCTTTCAACCTGTTATTCGGCGCGTTGGGCGGTATATCGGTCGACCGGCATAAACCGGCGTCCGTGACAGATCAGATGGCAGAAGAGTTTGCCCGTCGGGATGCATTTCATTTAGCCATCACTCCCGAAGGGACGCGAAAAAAGACGGCCGAATGGAAAAAAGGCGTGTACTATATCGCCGTCAAGGCGAATGTACCTATCCTTATTGCCTATCTGGATTATAAAAAGAGGGAGGTAGGAGTAAAAACGCTTTTTTATCCCACCGGCGATGTGGATGCGGATATATACAGGATCAGGACGTTTTATCGTGGCGTAACGGCCTGTCATCCTGAGAATTTCGAGCAGGTTTGAAAATAGAAACACCTCAAAATAGACACATATGGCAGATAATTTGCGTATCAGCATGATCCAGTCCCATATTATTTGGGAAGACAGGGATGAGAATCTGGGTTATTACGGTGAGTTGCTTCGCCGGGTAAGCGGAAGGACAGATCTTGCAATATTGCCGGAAACCTTTTCTACCGGTTTTTCGATGAATGTAGAAAAACTGGGGGATACGATGGACGGGAAAACCGTTCCCACCATAAAAGAGTGGGCAAAGAAATACAAGATGGCGGTTGCAGGAAGTTTCATAGCCAAAGAAGACGGCAAGTATTACAACCGGGCATTTTTCATTACGCCGGATGGCGATGAATACTATTACGACAAACGGCATTTGTTCCGGATGGCGGAAGAAGACCGTTACTTCGCTTCCGGCGACCGGCAAACGATCGTCCAGTATAAAGGGTGGAATATCTGCCTGCTGGTCTGTTACGATTTGCGCTTTCCTGTCTGGAGCCGTAACGTAAACAACGGATACGACCTGTTGATCTACGTCGCCAACTGGCCGGAGACACGTAAGAAAGTCTGGAAAACGCTTCTTCAGGCAAGGGCTATCGAAAATATGGCATACGTCTGTGGCGTAAACCGGGTGGGCATTGACGGCAAGGGATTTGTCTTCCGTGGCGATTCACTGGTGTATACCCCTAAAGGAAAGAAATTCGCCGATGCCGGCAAGCGGGAGGAGATCACGCGTACATGTACCTTATTAAAAAGTGAATTAGAAGATTTACGGACAAAATTCCCTGTATGGAAAGATGCTGATACGTTTTCGGTTGATGCTTTTGTATAGAAAAATACGTTACCGTAAGGGGTACGGGGTTCATTCGCCCTTTGTCTACGACTTTATAACAAAGGTCGTTGAAGAGAGGAGTCCCTATTATTGTTTTCATGATATCGAGCTTATCCGGAAACGGCTTTTCGGGGATAAAACCGTAGCGCAGGTTGTCCGGAAGAAAGCGATTGACCCCAAACGGGGTGCGTTACTTTTTAGAACCGCCCACTACTTTAAAGCCCGGAATATCGTGCAGATCGGTTCGTGTATGGGGCTTTCTACGCTGTACCTTACTTCATACGCCGCCGGTTTGCGATGCGTCTCTTTGGAGAGTGTACCGTCGTATGCCTCTATTTCCCGTTGGGTGTATGACGAGGCGGCACGAACGCCGGTCGATCTTCGTGTTGGTGACTGCAAGGCGCTTTTGCCGGATGTTTTGATTGATTTGGCAAGGCTTGACCTTGTTTATGTTCATCCCTTATTTGAACAACATGATATGGATTGGTTATTTAATGCCTGTTTGAAGCATGTACATACAGGTACAATCTGTATCTTTGACGGCATCAAAGCGACCGGTGCAATGCGCAGATTCTGGAAAACGGTATGCGCCCATCCGGACGTGACGGTGACGATTGATTTGTATTCTATGGGCATCGTCTTTTTTGACAAGAAATTACATAAGCGAGATTATACGGTTTATTTTTAATATGATGTATCGGAGATGAAAAGCAGGGTATACACAAGGAGTGGAGACAGGGGATCGACGTCGTTGGTCGGCGGGCAACGGGTGTCGAAAGCGGATAAACGCATCGAAAGTTATGGCACGATTGATGAGCTGAACTCGTTTATCGGTTTGTTGATGACGGAGCTTACGGAGAGGGCTGACCTTGATTTCCTGACGTTCGTACAACACAAACTGTTCTCCATCGGTTCTTATCTGGCGACCGACCGGAGCAGTACGGCGCTTCGAGTGGAAAGCCGGGTGACGGCAGAGAGTATCACCTGTGTGGAAGAGGAGATCGACCGGATAGACGGCGCCCTTCCGAAGATGACGGGTTTCGTCTTGCCGGGGGGCAATCGTCCGGCGGCTTTGGCGCATGTATGCCGTACGGTTTGCCGTCGCGCCGAACGGCTGATGTATGGTGTGGATGAGGCGGATAAGGTGGATGATTATGTTTTAATGTTTATTAATCGTTTGTCGGATTATTTATTTGTTTTGGCGCGTAAAGCGTGTATAAATAATAATGGCAAAGAAATTCTTTGGGATTATCTTGTATCTAAGAAATAAAGTTATATTTTTGCGGAAAATTTAAAACCTAACCACGCGGTGGTTATTAATATAAAATAGCTATGTATTGGACATTAGAGTTAGCGTCGAAGTTGGAAGATGCACCTTGGCCGGCGACAAAAGATGAGTTGATAGATTATGCACAGCGATCGGGCGCCCCTTTGGAGGTGATTGAGAATTTACAGGAGATGGAGGATGAGGGGGAGATTTATGAATGTATGGAAGATATCTGGCCTGACTATCCAAGTAAGGAAGATTTCTTTTTCAATGAAGAGGAATATTAATCATGTAATGCCAAAAACATACGTATTGATATCTTGACGAGGTGGTAGCTTTCAGGCTTCTCTACCTCGTTTGTTTTTAAACCGGCATACAATTTATTGCCTTTTGAACCGTTTCGTACTATAAGGGCTGATGAATCCCTGTTTTCGGAACAGTTAATATACAGGATGAAGAGACTTTTTCTTCTTATTATCGTTTTAACGGCGTGTATGACCGGCGTTGTACGGGCGCAATACGATGCGCAGTTGAGCCAGTATTTTATGGCTATGGGTTATTATAATCCGGCGTATGCGGGAACGACCGGCGATTTGAATGCGTTTGCCTTGCACCGTCAGCAATGGATTGGTATAAAGGGTGCGCCCAAATCGTTTTTTGTCACCGGCGACATGCCTTTGAAGGTGGGGAAGTCGACGGTCGGTATCGGGCTGAACCTGTTCACCGAACGTATCGGGTTGTTTCAGAACACCAACGTTGCCGGGCAGTTGGCCTATAAACAGAAGCTGTTTGGCGGTACGTTGAGCATCGGATTACAGCTCGGCCTTGCGAACATCTCTTTTGACGGAACGAAAGTGTATATCCCCGAATCCGATTACCATGAGAAGGAGGATGAAGCGATTCCCACGTCGGAGGTGAACGGGATGGGATTGGATATGAATGGCGGGCTGTATTATACGCATACGCATTTTTATATCGGTATGGCCTCTACCCATGTATTGGAACCGGAGCTGGAGTTGGACGAAAATATCTCTACTTATATAGGAAGAGCGTATAATTTAACAGCCGGATACAATATTCAACTGAAGAACCCGTTGTATGAATTGCAGCCTTCGGTTTTTATGAAGACGGATATACAAAGCTTTCAGGCGGATATAACGGCGCGGTTAGTATATAATAAGATGTTTAACGGAGGGGTGTCGTGGCGAGTGAACGAATCGGTCATTGTGATGTTGGGAGTCGTATTCGGAAATATCCAGGCCGGCTATGCCTATGATTTTCCGACAACGCCTATCCTGAAAGGAAGTAGCGGCAGTCATGAACTGATGATCAGGTTTAAAGTGAAACTGAATAAAATGAAGACAGGACAATACAAACATAAAAGTGTACGTATATTATAAAAGTATATGAAAAAAATAGCATTACTACTTGTGTTAACAGCTTTCTTCGCCTCTTGCGGCAGATCCCGGATGGGTGGCGGAGGGGAAGTGAGCGGAGCAAGGACGGTAGCCGTCAGGGAACCGTCGCCGTTTGGTATGGTTTTGATCAAACGGGGCGCATTTGACATGGGGCCGTCTGATAAAGACTCCCTGTGGGGGCTGGCGGCCGAAACAAAAGGCGTATCGTTTGACGCTTTCTGGATGGACCAGACAGAGATAACAAATGCCAAATACCGTCAGTTTGTCTATTGGGTGCGCGACTCCATTATCCGCGAACGGCTGGCCGATCCTGCCTATGGAGGAAATGACCTGTTTAAAATAACGGAAGACCGGTACGGGGAGCCTGTGACGCCTTACTTGGACTGGAGCCGCCCTATCCCCTGGAAACGTGCGAACGAAGACGAACTGCGTGCCATCGAGAGTGTCTATTATACCCATCCGGTGACCGGCGAAAAGAAATTGGACGGGAAGCAGCTATTGTACCGTTATGACTGGTTTGATTATACTTCCGCCGCTTTGCGCAAGCACAGGCTCGACCCTTCCGAACGTGTCCGCAATACGGATTTCGTCATTGATCCGGGCGAGATTGTCATGATTTCCAAAGATACGGCCTATGTGGATGAAGAGGGGCGTATCGTGAATGAGACCATTACCCGTCCATTAGGAGGGGAGTGGGATTTCCTGCATACCCGTATCGTGGGTGTTTATCCGGATGAAACCTGCTGGGTGAACGATTTCAACAATGCGTACAACGAGCCTTATATGCGGATGTACTTTTCCCATCCTGGATATGACGATTATCCCGTAGTGGGCGTTTCGTGGGAACAGGCTACCGCTTTTTGCGTATGGAGAACGAACCTCTTTAAGGCGTCGATGAATCTGCCGGAGGGACAAACAATCGAACCGTTCCGCCTGCCGACGGAAGGCGAATGGGAATATGCGGCGCGGACGGGAAAGAACGACTATAAATATCCGTGGGCGACAGACGAGCTGCAAAGCGGCAAAGGATGCTTTCTTGGCAACTTTAAACCTGGAAACGGCAATTACACCGAAGACGGCCACCTGATCACTTCGCGTGTAGGCTCTTTCTCCCCCAACGAATTTGGCTTATATGATATGGCCGGCAATGTGGCGGAATGGACATCGACCGTCTATTCCGAATCAGGCCCGAGCCAGATGAATGATATGAATCCCGATTTGCGCTACAATGCGGCAAAGGAAGATCCGTATGCCATGAAGAAAAAGGTGGTGCGCGGAGGCTCGTGGAAAGATGTCTCCCAGTTTATCCGTTCGGATATGCGTACCTTTGAATACCAGAATGAAACCCGTTCGTATATCGGCTTCCGTTGCGCCCGTACGCAAATAGGATTCTCACGTTCGAAAGGGAATAAATAAATCAGCATAGATTAGAAAAAAGAACTAATTACAAAAGAGATGGGAAAGTATAAAAGATATAAAAACAGAATGGAAATGTTCCTTTCCAGCGAAAAGGGGAAACGTGTGTTGAACTTCCTTTACAGTTGGGGCGCCTCTGTCGTTATTTTGGGAACGTTGTTCAAAATCCTGCATCTTCCTTATGGGAATATGATGATCTCGATAGGGATGATCACGGAATTTTTTGTGTTTTTTGTATTCGGATTCGAACAGCCGAGCAGTGATTACCGCTGGGAAGACGTTTTCCCCGTGTTGAAATCAAAGAATCCCCTCGACCGCCCGGAATTTACACACGCCTCTAACGCAGGCCGAAATACGGGCGGAGGTAGTGTAGGCGGAGGAAACTTCGGCGGGGGCGGTGGAAACTTCACGGGTGAAGGGAACGCGGCAGGCGGAGAAAATGTGGCGGCAGGTGGAGGCTTCGCTGGCGGAGGAAATTTCGGAGGCGGCGGTTTCGCTGGTGGCGGGAACTTCGGTGGTGGCGGTTTTGCCGGCGGCGGTGCAGGTTTTGCCGGAGTGGCGAACCTGTCGGAAGACGATTCGAAGAATTTGTCTGCCGGCATACAGAAGCTTCTCGATGCGGCCGACCAGATAGCGAAAATGCCCCAGCTGACCGATGCTACGCAGAAATACCTGGAACAGCTATCCGCCATTGCCGGCGACATGGAACGTTTCAGTTCGATCACCCATACGCTGTCAAACGTATCCGACGGCATTAACCGCAGTTCGCAAGGCTATGTGCAGCAGATGGAAATGCTGAGCCGCAATGTCTCCGGGCTGAATACGATTTACGAAGTACAGTTGAGAAGCATCAGCTCGCAAATCAGCTCCATAGAACACATCAATGCCGGACTGAACCGCATCAAGGATCTGTATGACGGTTCGATCGTTGACAGTTCCGTATTCCGTTCCGAAACAGAAAAGATGGCGCAACAGCTGACGCAACTGAATCAGGTTTATAGCCGCTTATTACAGGCCATGACAGTGAATATGGGCGTCCCCGTCATGCCGAATCCGTATCAAACAAAATAAGAAGAGATGGCAGTAGGAAACAATCCGAATTCACCCCGTCAGAAGATGATCAATCTGATGTATCTGGTATTCATTGCCATGATGGTGCTTAATGTGTCGTCGGAGGTGTTGGATGGCTTTGTGCTGGTGGAAGATTCGTTGCACAACTCCATCGACAACTCGATACAGCGGAACGAAATTGTAGAGAATGAGTTGAAGAAATCGTACGACAATAACCCTGAAAAAGTCAGGGTCTGGTATGAAAGGGGATTACGGGTAAAGGCGCTTTCCGACAGTTTGTATAACTACATACAGGACTTGAAGGTACAGATTGTGAAGGTGGCAGACGGAAGTAAAGGGGATGTACTGAATATCAATCATAAAGACGATCTTGAAGCGGCCTCCCGTATCATGCTGGCTCCCATAAGCGGGCAAGGCAGGAGGTTGAGGGAGGCGATCGAGGCATACCGTAACACAATGGCCGGTATGATCAGTGATCCGGAGAAAACGAAGATACTGGAATCGACCCTTAGCACCTCTGTCCGTAGGACAGGCATCAATACACGGACATGGGAAGAGGCGCTGTTCGAGAATATGCCGGTAGCGGCAGCCGTCACCATGCTGACGAAGCTGCAAAGCGATATCCGCGCAGCGGAGGGTGAAGTGATGACCAACCTGTTGACCAGCGTGGATGTCGGCGACAGCCGCGTCAACCTGATCACGGCGCAGGTCATACCCGAAAGCCGGGTGGTGGTCAGCGGTACCGATTACAAAGCAACGGTCGTTTTGTCGGCTATCGACTCCACCCAGCAGCCAACAGTCTATCTGGGCGAAGGAGACGCCCTCCGGATACATCCCGAAGACCGGGGCATTTTCTCTATACGGACAGGCGCAACGGGTAATTTCACGGCCAAAGGACGTGTCGAGATGATGGGGAATGACGGGCAGATGATGGTACGCAGTTTCGAAAGCGATTATATGGTGATCGAACCCAGCGCGACGGTGGCTCCCGTCAAGATGAATGTCCTGTATACCGGGTATGACAACCCTCTTCGTATCGCCGTACCGGGCATACCCAACGCCAGCGTATCGGCCTCGATGACGAATGGCGTATTGCTGGATAAGGGCGGCGGTATGTGGGAAGCCCGTCCGGCCACGGCGGGAACGCCGGCCGTCGTTACCGTCAATGCACGGATGGCCGACGGAAGGGTGGTTCAGATGGGGAGTACCTCGTTCCGTGTCTTGCCATTGCCTCCCCCCGTCCCTTATATCGCCTATAAGGATCAGAACGGGACGATGCGCAAATTCAAAGGCGGCTCGATCGCCAAACGCAGCCTGATCGAGGCGGACGGTATTCTGGCCGCTTACGACGACGACCTGCTGGATGCTACGTTTACGGTCGTCCGGTTTGAGCTGAACTTCTACGACTCGTTCGGGAATATGATCCCCCAACAGTCGCCCGATACGCACTTTACCGAACGGCAAAAGGCCGAGATACGCAATTTACCCAAAGGGAAACGGTTCTATGTTTCCCGTGTCGTGGTCAGAACCCCCGAAGGTAGCGAACAGGCCTTGTCAACAACTCTTGAAGTAATTATAAACTAAGATATAATTCGATATGAAACGCTTGTATTGTATACTGGGCATGGTCAGCCTCCTGTTTGTTTCGGATTTGGTGTCCGCCCAGGAAGGGACGGGAGGGAACGCGCAACAGAGAAGAACCCCGCAAGCCCGCACAGGCGGGAGGCAAGAGGAGAAAAAGGAATCCGGATTGCCGGCGCTTACCGTGCGTGCGGAAGATATGAACGAACGGATGACGCAGGAAATAGGGAATGCCCGGTGGATGCGTGTGATATACCGGCAAATAGATTTGACAAAGGAGCAGAATGCGCCCCTCTATTATCCCGAACGTCCGCAAAACGGGTTTCAGAACCTCTTTTCCATTATATTCCAGCTGATGAGCGAGGGCAAACTCGTGGCCTATGAATACAGGGACGGGTATGAATCGTTCGATGCGGAAAACGTGGTCAACTTCAAAGATATATTGGATCGTGCCTACGTTTATTATGAGGAGATACCCGGACAGGGAGGGAAGCAGCCCTCTTTTGTGATCAACGAGAGCGATGTCCCGTCGGCGGATGTCAGGGCGTATTATGTCAAGGAGGCCTGGTATTTTGACCAGAACAACTCGGTTTTCGATGTGAAAACGTTGGCGCTTTGCCCGATCCTGACCCTGACCGGCGATTTGGGCGAACAGACGACGCCGCTCTTCTGGCTGCCGTATGAGAATATCCGTCCCTATATCACCAATTCGCTGATTATGACGTCGAACACGAATAATGTGAAAACGTTTACCATCGACGACTATTTCCGCCGCCGCATGTTCGACGGCGAGATCATCAAGACGGAGAACCTGATGAATAAGACGTTGCGGGAGCTGTACCCCGAACCGGATTCGTTGAAGCTGGCGCAAAAAGAGGTCGACCGCCAACTGGAAGAGTTCCGCCAATCCCTTTATTGGACGCCGGATACCACCCAGGTTACCGATACAAAGCCATCGAAGAAAGCGGCCAAGGCAGCGCGTGTAGCGAAGACGCCTGCTGCAAAGGAAAGTAAGCCGAAAGCGCCGAAAGCGGAAAAGAGCGCAGCTCCGGTACGCAGCGTACGCCGAAGGTAACCAAAGGGGATGTATTGGACATTGTTTCTTACCTTTACGCGGATAGGCGCTTTTACGATAGGAGGCGGCTATGCGATGCTTCCGCTGATCGAACGGGAGGTGGTCAACCGCGGTTGGATGGCAAAAGAGGAGTTTGTCGACCTTTTCGCCGTCGCGCAATCCCTCCCCGGTATTTTTGCCGTCAATATCGCCATCTTCCTTGGCTATAAGCTGAAAGGCGTTTGGGGAAGCCTTGTTTGCCTGCTGGGTACTACCCTCCCTTCTTTCCTGATTATCCTGGCGATCGCCCTGTTCTTCACTCAGGTGAAAGAGAACGTTTGGGTGGAGAAGATCTTCAAGGGGCTGCGCCCGGCGGTGGTCGCTTTAATCCTCGTTCCTTGTATTCATACGGCGAAAGCGGTGGGGCTGACGTGGAAAACGGGTATCGTTTCCGTTGTGTCGGCGCTGCTGATCTGGCTGCTCGGCGTATCGCCCGTTTATGTTATCCTCGGGGCGGCAGCCGGCGGGATGATGTACGGTTTATCCATAAAGAAAGGATAGTATGCTGTTCCTGCACCTTTTCTGGGTTTATATAAAGATCGGCCTCTTCAACTTTGGCGGGGGATATGCTATGCTTTCGCTGATTCAGGAGGAGGTGGTGGAGCGTCACGGATGGATCACGATGCAGGAGTTGACCGATATCGTGGCCGTTTCGCAGATGACGCCCGGCCCGATCGGGATCAACAGCGCAACCTACGTCGGCTATATGGCTGTCCTGAATGCCGGTTATCCGCCCTCCGCCGCTGTCGTGGGGTCGCTTCTGGCCACCTTTGCCGTCTGTCTTCCCTCTTTTATCCTGGTCTCTGTCATTTTCTATTCGTTTGCGCGGTTCAAGAAAAGCCGGTATGTCGAAGCGGCATTCTTAGGATTACGTCCCGCCTCTATCGGGCTGATTGCCGCCGCCGCCCTGCTGCTGATGAACCATGAAAACTTTATCGACTACAAAAGCCTCCTCATCTTTGCCGCCGCTTTCTTTCTCACCTGGAAATGCAGGGTGCATCCTATCCTGATGATCTTCCTTGCCGGTGTCGCCGGACTGCTTCTCTACTGGTAAGGCCGGTTGAAAAATCACTACATGTAGTGATTGACGGCAAACGATCTTTCCTTTTCCTTTGCACCCAAAACAATTAATAAACAAAAAATGGTGAAGAATAGAAATGTGTGCGCAATGGCGATTGGATTATTAGTGAGTTTGCAGACGATAAACGCGGAACATGTTGAACCCGGCGATACGCTCAAAACGTATGCGATTGATGAAGTGGTGGTGACGTCGTCTACGAAAGAGACAAACGACTTCCGGACACTGCCCGGGGCGGTTTCCGTCATCTCCCCGCAGTCCATATACCACCGTCAGATCGACGCCCTGAAAGACATCAGCTCGTATGTCCCCAACCTGTACATCCCCGATTACGGGGCGAAACTGACTTCGGCTATTTACTTGCGCGGTATCGGGGCGCGCAGTAGCGGTCAATCCATCGGCTTGTATGTCGATAATGCACCTTATCCCGATAAAAGTACGTTTGATTTTGAACTGACCGACATCCAGCGTATCGAAGTCCTCCGCGGCCCGCAAGGGACATTGTACGGACGGAACGCGATGGGCGGGATTGTCAATATCTATACCTTTTCACCCTTGGACTACCAGGGCACCAAACTCCTGTTCTCCGCCGGAAACTACGGGCAATTCAAAGCGAAAGCCTCCCATTATACGAAGCTTGGCAAGACGGTCGGCCTCTCCCTGAGCGGCTATTACGACCGCAACGACGGCTACTTTACCAATATACACACCGGAAAGAAAGCCGACGGGGAAGAGTCCGCCGGCGGACGGTTCAAGCTGGATTGGCGCATCACGCCGCAGCTGCTGGCCTCTTATGCGCTCTCTTACGACTATACCGGACAGGGCGCTTTCCCATACGGACTGTACGACAGGGAGACCGGACGTACCGAGCCGGTGAACATCGGCGATTCCTCCCGCTACACACGGAATATGCTGAGCAACCATTTGCTCCTTGAATACAAGACGGCGCAATTTGTACTGACCAGCACCACCGGCTATCAGACGTTCAACGATGATATGTTGATGGATCAGGATTTCTCTCCGGCGACTATCTTTGTACTCAACCAGAAACAGAAACAAAAGGCCTGGAGCGAAGAGATCGCCATCAAAAGCAATACGGACAGGAACTACCAATGGTCGTTCGGACTCTATGGTTTCCA
>JAISQD010000116.1 GCA_031274415.1 Tannerellaceae bacterium
TCTGTCGCATTCGAAACAATCTCGCGTAAAAAAATTTCATGATCACTGTACAAAAACTTTTTAATAATCGGGAAGATGTTCTCGCTTGTAACACCAATGTTTCCTTGTTTTGCCATAACGATAATCTATCTCTATTTTTAGTAGTTAAACATTTTTCTTTTCTATCTCAGTGGTAAGCAGTTGCTTTTCCTGATCAAAACCGACAAGAATGATATCGCCTTCACTCACCGCCGCTTTAATAATCATCTCCGCCATTTCGTCTTCCAGGTATTTCTGGATAGCGCGTTTCAACGGACGGGCGCCGAACTGTACATCGTACCCCTTACCGGCAATAAAGTCTTTCGCCTCTTCCGTCAAGACCAGCTCATAACCCAACTTGCCGACGCGGTTATACAACCCTTCCAGTTCGATATCAATAATCTTATGGATCGACTCCTTATCCAACTGGTCGAACATGACAATATCGTCGATACGGTTCAGAAATTCGGGAGCAAACGCTTTATTCAACGCCTTTTGGATCACTCCACGGGAGAAATCCCTGTCCATTTCGTTCGCCGGCTGCGTATTGAACCCTACACCCCGCCCAAAATCCTTCAGCTGACGGGTTCCGATATTGGATGTCAGGATCAGGATGGTATTTTTAAAATCAATACGTCTGCCAAGACTGTCAGTCAAACGGCCTTCGTCCAATACCTGCAACAGGATATTAAAGACATCCGGATGCGCCTTTTCTATTTCATCCAGCAAGACGACGGCATAAGGTTTACGGCGCACTTTTTCAGTCAATTGCCCTCCCTCTTCATATCCGACATATCCAGGAGGCGCACCGATCAGACGGGAAACGGCAAACTTCTCCAGATATTCGCTCATATCGATCCGGATCAGCGAATCGGCAGAATCAAACAGGTATTCGGCCAGCTTCTTTGCCAGGTAGGTCTTCCCTACACCGGTCGGGCCAAGAAACATAAACGTGCCGATCGGCTTGTTCGGATCCTTTAACCCGACCCTGTTACGCTGTATGGCTTTTACGATCTTCGACACGGCATCGTCTTGCCCGATCACTTTACTTTTCAGTACTTCCCCCATCTCAAGAAGCTTCAGGTTTTCCGCTTTGGCGATACGTTGTACCGGTACGCCCGACATCATGGCAATCACTTCGGCGACTTTCTCCTCGTCGACCGTCTCACGATGTTCGTGCAACTCCTGTTCCCATTTCGTTTTCGCCGCTTCCAGCAGGAACAGGTACTGGCGTTCCTTGTCGCGGAAACTGGCGGCCAGCTCAAAGTTCTGCGACTTGACAGCCGCCAGCTTTTCCGTCTTTGTCTCTTCTATCTTTGCCTCCAACTCCTCGATATTCTTCGGGACGATGATATTGGATATATGTACCCTCGAACCCGATTCGTCCAACGCGTCAATCGCCTTATCGGGGAAATTACGGTCGCTGATGTACCTCTCCGCCAAAGTGACGCACGCTTTCAGGGCGTCGTCCGTATAGGTGACATTATGATGCTCCTCATAACGCGATTTGATATTCTGAAGGATCTGCAGCGTCTCTTCAGGCGTGGTAGGATCTACAATCACTTTTTGGAAACGACGTTCCAACGCGCCGTCTTTCTCTATATTTTTACGATACTCATCCAACGTAGTCGCTCCGATACACTGTATATCTCCACGCGCCAAAGCCGGTTTCAACATATTCGCCGCATCCATGGACCCGGAAGCGGAACCGGCTCCCACAATGGTATGGATTTCATCAATAAAAAGAATAATATCCGGATTTTTGGACAGTTCATTCAAGATGGCTTTGATGCGTTCTTCAAACTGCCCGCGATACTTCGTGCCGGCGACAATGGAGGCCATATCCAAACTGACAACCCGCTTGTTAAACAGGATACGCGACACTTTACGCTGGACAATACGCAAGGCCAGCCCTTCTACAATAGCCGATTTACCTACGCCCGGTTCGCCGATCAATACGGGATTGTTTTTCTTGCGGCGGCTCAATATCTGGGCCAACCGCTCAATCTCTTTTTCCCGCCCGACAATCATATCCAGCCGGTTCTCGGCTGCCGCCCGTGTCATATCCATACCGAAATTATCCAATACCGGCGTGTCATTGGGCGATTTGGGCTGACTGATACCCTGGCCGGGAACGCGCGACGACTCCTTCCGCGAAGAGAAACCATCCTCGTCATCCTCGTCGTCATCATCCGTATACCCGCTGGAAATCCCATCGGCATCTTCCTTCTCTGCCAGCGAACACAACCCCGACGTTTTCGCCAATACATCATATACCGCACGATAGGTGATCCCCGCATTATCCAATACTTTTGCCGCTACGTTGAACTCTTCTTTCAAAATAGCCAATAACAGGTGTTCGGTATCCGTCATGTCGTTTTTAAACAAACGCGCCTCAAGCCTGCTCATATGCAACACCCGTTCGGTTGTCTTACTGATCGCCAGCTCATGATCTGTCGCCGCCGTATCATCCGCTTCAAAAGTATTCCGTATATCTTGCTCAATCGTCTTTTTAATGATGGGAATATCAGCATTCAACTCGTGTAATATGTCAATAGCATTCCCTTTGCTATCGCGAAGTATGCCTAACATCAAATGCTCCGGCCCGATATAGCTGTTTTGAAGCCTTGCCGCCTCTTCCTTGCTGTATTCAAGAACATCTGTTAACCTTTCCGAATAATTGCCTTTCATATGAATCATATTTTAAATAAACAGAACTATGGCATATGCCATGTTTCAATACTCTTTTACCTGTATGTGATCAAAATCCGTGCCAACATTCAGACTTTGTTCAAAAAGGTGTCTCGTTCTCATATTCCCGCCTCAGAAAATCGACTCCGGTAGGAGAGATAGGAGGCAATGGATCAGAGTTGTTCATCCCCGACGTGTGCTCGCGGACGGGTATGTCATCAATATTCATAAACTTTGCAAACTCGCTTTTAAAACGAAGGCGCACATCTCCCGTCGCACCGTTACGATGTTTGGCTATAATAATTTCTGCTATCCCGAACAGCGAATTGCCCTTTTCATCTTCCGTTATCTTGTAATATTCCGGACGGTGGATGAAACAGACCATATCCGCATCCTGCTCAATGGCGCCCGACTCGCGAAGGTCGGCCAATTGGGGACGTTTCCCCTCTATACCCTGACGGCTCTCCACCCCGCGGTTCAACTGCGAAAGGGCGATGATCGGGATATCCAACTCTTTCGCCAGCCCCTTCAACGAACGGGAAATCATACTCACCTCCTGCTCGCGGCTGCCAAAAGTCATCCCACTGGCATTCATCAACTGGAGATAGTCGATAATCAGACATTTCACACCATGTTCGCGCACCAGCCGGCGGGCTTTTGTCCGTAACTCAAAAACAGAAAGGCTCGCCGTATCGTCCACATAGATCGGCGCGTCGTACAGGTCTTTCAACCGGTAATCCAATTGTATCCATTCATGAGCTTCGAGCTGTCCGTTTTTGATTTTCTCGCCGGCAATCTCGGCCACATTGACGATCAGACGGTTGACCAACTGGACATTACTCATCTCCAGAGAGAACAGGGCGACCGGCGTATTGTAATGGATCGCCATGTTTTTGGCCATCGACAGGACAAACGCCGTCTTACCCATGGCCGGCCGGGCGGCAATAATAATCAAATCGGAATTTTGCCATCCGGCAGTGATCTTGTCCAGCCCATGAAAGCCCGAACGCAATCCGCTTAATCCTTCGGTTTGCGTAGCCGCCTTATTCAACAACGCCATGGCATCCTTGATGACCGGATTGATCTGTGTCGCATCTTTCTTTACGTTCCGCTGGGATATTTCAAAAAGCTTCCCTTCGGCTTCCTGCATCAGGTCGTCCACATCAATGGTCTCGTCAAACGCTTTTCCCTGTACCATGGCGGTAAACGTAATCAGCTCCCTTGCCATATACTTCTGGGCGATAATACGCGCATGGTACTCGATATGTGCGCTACTGGCTACTTTACTCGTCAGTTGGGAAATATAAAAATGCCCTCCGGCCAGTTCCAGCTCACCCCGTTTTTTCAGCTGTTCGATGACGGTAAGCATATCCACCGGACGTTGGCTTATAGCCAGATCGACGATGGCAGCATAGATGATCTCATGCGCTTTTTCGTAGAAACATTCCGGTTTCAACAGTTCGCCGACCATCGAATAGGCATCCTTTTCCAGCATTAACGCCCCGAGAACCGCCTCTTCCAACTCCCTCGCCTGAGGTTGTAAGCGTCCCGCCATCTCTTGGGGTATCACTGTCCTTTGCTTGCTTTTTCCACTATTTCTTGCTTCTCCGGCCATTCTTAATTCCTCTTCTGTTTTTTAGAGTTCAAATGTACTGCTTTTTTTCTAAACGGTAGGGCAATTTGATGCAACTCTTTCCCCAAACTTTTGAAATAGCATGTTCGTTGCTCGTTGAGTCTTTTTCTTCTAAATAATTCATATTCAATAATTTAATTGTTAATAAAATGAGTTCTTTTCTCTCCTTTTTATACAGTGTGCACCGGGTATGCACCGGGTATGCACTTTGTGCACGCTCTGATAGCCCTGTATTGATGCGGCTTTGAAGCATGTTGGCAAACTAAGCCTGTTTTGAGTTAAGCAAAACATTGATACATCTCTACCTTATATATTAGAATTAAAATAAGAATAAAAAAAAGAAGGGCGCTTCCGCTTTTTTTTGGCTAAATCTTTTTTTGAGGTGCTATGGTGAGATGTCTCCGCGCGTTCGCTTCGCTCTCTTGGTTATAATGACAACGCGCGTCATTGCGAGTTTTGATATTTTAAGAAATAAACAAGCATAAATGACGGGCGCCGTCATTGCGAAGGCGCAGCCTGAAGCAATCCAGAAATGCGCTGTGGAGGGAGGCTGGATTGCT
>JAISQD010000168.1 GCA_031274415.1 Tannerellaceae bacterium
ACGCAAAGCAAAGAGAGGAGAATAACCGCTATGAAACCATTGATGGCCTTTATCAGAAAAGAGTTTTACCACATCCTCCGCGACCGGCAAACGATGCTCATCCTGCTCATTATGCCGATCGTATTGATCATCCTTTTCGGGTATGCCATTACGACGGAGATCAGGCGTTCCCCTTTCGCCGTCCTGGATTACAGTCGCGACGAGATGAGCAGTAAGCTGATAGGGCAGCTTCAGGCCAGCGAATATTTTAACCTGTACAGGATGATTGACAACATGGAGGAGGGCGAATCCCTCTTCCGTAAAGGAAAGATACGCCTGCTCATCGTCTTCCCGCCGCAGTTTGCCTCATCCGGCAATCCGGCCGTACAAATCCTGGCCGACGCCTCCGATCCGAACGAAGCCAATGCGCTGATACAGTATGCTACCGCCATCATCTCCACGTCGGACGTGACGGTTGAGAACCTCCCGCTTCCACCCAATCCACCCGGTATAGTACCGGTCTCCCATTTGCTGTACAATCCGCAAATGAAAGGGGCCTATACCTTTGTGCCGGGCGTGATGGGGCTGATTATTATGCTGATATGTGCGTTGATGACCTCTGTCGGGATCGTGAAAGAGAAAGAGCTGGGGACGATGGAGATCCTTTTGGTCTCCCCGCTGAAACCGATCTATATCATACTGGCAAAAGCGACACCTTATGTGTTGCTCAGTATCGTCAACGTAGCGACCATCCTGTTGCTGTCCCGTTTCCTGCTAGATGTCCCGATTGTCGGCAGCGTGACGCTGGTGGTCTCGTTGTCCATCCTGTACGCCCTTGTCTCGCTCTGCCTGGGGCTGTTTATTTCGACGATCGCCGACACGCAACAGGCGGCCATGCTGATCAGCAGTATCGCCCTGTTGCTTCCGGTCATGCTGTTGGGCGGTATGGTTTTCCCGATCGAAAATATGCCTTACATCCTGCAGATCCTCTCCAATATCGTTCCGGCCAAATGGTATATCATAGCCGTTAAGGATGTGATGATAAAAGGGTTGGGCGTAGAAGCCGTCATGAAAGAGACAGGTATCCTGTTGCTCATGGCTGTCCTGTTGGTCACATTAAGTGTGAGACGCTTTAAAATACGGTTACAATGAAGATATTAGGTTATCTATTGGAAAAAGAGTTCAAACAGATCATGCGGGATCGTTTCATACCGAAAATCATTTTCCTCATTCCCGCCTTGCAACTCCTGATCCTGCCTTTTGCCGCAGACTTTGAGGTGAAGGAGATCAATCTGGGCGTCATCGACCACGACCATTCCCTTTATGCCCAACGCCTGATAGAGAAAATACGCTCTTCCGGCTATTTCCATTTGACAGACGTGTCGTCCCGTTATAACGAGGGACTGGCCTCTATCGAAAGTAACGAATCGGATATGTTGCTGGAAATACCGCGGGGGCTGGAAAGAAAGCTGGAACGCGAAAGAAAAGCAGATGTCCTGATTGCGGTAAATGCCATAAACGGGGTAAAAGGCGGGCTGGGCAACTCCTACCTTTCGACCATTATCCAACAATTCAACCGCGAAACAGGGTATGGGAATCAGTTTACGGGAGACATTACGTTCACCCACCTTTTCAACCCCCACCTCAGATACAAAAACTACATGGTGCCGGGTATCATTGTCTTTTTGCTGAGCATTATCGGCGGGTTCCTGGCTGCGCTCAACATTGTCAGCGAGAAAGAAAAGGGGACGATCGAACAGATCAATGTCACGCCCATCCCCAAATACCTCTTTATATTATCCAAGCTGATCCCTTTCTGGGTGATCGGTTTTCTCCTGTTGCTGACCGGGTTTATCATCGCCTGGCTGGTGTATGATCTTCTCCCTGTGGGCAGTGTCGGCATCATCTGCCTGTTTGCCGCCGTCTACCTGGTTGCTTTCAGCGGTTTCGGGTTGGCGATCTCTTCCATCTCCTCTAACCAGCAACAGGCCATGTTTATCGCCTTCTTTTTCATCATCATCTTTGCTTTGATGAGCGGCCTGTTTACCCCGATCAGCAGTATGCCGGACTGGGCGCAAAAGATCACGTTATGCAACCCTGTCCGCTATTTTGCAGAGGTCATGCGCCTGATATACCTGCAAGGCAGCCATTTCCAAGATGTAACAGAACAATTCCTGATCATCTGTCTTTTTGCCGTCGGCTTCAACATCCTGGCTATAGCCGGATATAGGAAGAGTAATTAAACGTGCAGCCGGATAGCTTTCGTACCGTTCATAACACCACTTTCACTGTTCTGCCACCGGAAGCGACTACATAAATTCCGCGTTCGCGCAGGTAGATGCGCTTTTCGGTTTCCGTTACCTTTTCCTGATGGAACAGTTTCCCTTGCATGTTGTAAATACTCAGTAGCTCATTCGGGACAAGACCGCTTACATGCAGGATGCCATTGATGATGAATGCTTTCAGCATCTGAACCTGCGGAGCAATACCTGTGGACGTCACGGCATGGGGTATGGCGAGAATCACGCCATTCGTTACTGTCGCGGTAACGACACTTGTGCCTTTCACCAGATGAACTGTGAATCCGAACGAACCGTTCACACCCGAAGGATTGCTTTCCGTCCCTTCTACGGCTGGCGTGAGAGTTGTGACCGTCACATCGCCAGTGGCGAATGTCGCCGATCTGAACTGAACTTCATGCGACTGGCCGAACAAAACATTGAGGGTATTGACCAACCATGTCGTGACAGAGGTACCTTCATTCGCCGTAGCTTGTGCAATCTGGTATGTGCCGCCTTCGACAGCTGCTTTTGCCGCCGCTACCGCTTCCTCGTCAAGTTGCGCCTGTGTTTTCTTGAAGGTTGCCGTTACCGTGACGCCGTAGGCGGGCATGGTGAAGGTACGGGTGTTGCCGCTGCCGGTGAGGGCAACTGCTGTCTCCCGTGTATCTGTCCGGTATGCGGAAATGGTCGCCAACTCGTAACCCGTTGCCGGGGCGATGGTCAGCGTGACGAACGTGCCTGCCGCGAGCGAACCCTGCGGACTGACAGTCAGCGTACCGTTCGTCATCGTTTCAAGGGCGACAATGTAGGTCGAAGGAGCTACATAAGGCGTGGCCGTAATCGTGCCCGATTTGCTTGCGGTCGTGACGGTTGCACTAGCGCCTTTCGAGAGGTTTACCGTGAAGCTGAACCTGCCGTTTGTGCCGGAGGGTGTGCCTGCCGAACCCGCCGTAGCTGCTGTAAAGTTGCTGAGGTTGATGTTTGCCGCTGTCACCGTAATGCCTGTCGCACTCATTCCCGACAGGGCATTGATTTGCGTTGCCAGCCAGGTCTTGAGGGCCGTTGCGTTGGGGGCATCGGTTTGGGTTACCGTCACCGGCGTTGGCATGCCTTCGACAAGTCCTTTGGCGGTGTTCACTGCTTCCATGTCAGGGTTGCGAAAGGTTGCCGTCACCGTGACGCCGTAAGCAGGCATCGTGAAGGTGCGGGTATTACCGCTACCGTTAAAGGCGATGGTCGTTGCTTGCTCACCGGTTTTATAGACTGCAAGAGTGTTAAGCATGTAACCTGCATCAGGGACTATGGTTAGCGTAACGGTTTGGCCTGCTTCGTAATCAGCTTTGTCCGGCGCAACGGTTCCGCCCGTAAATGTGGCGATGCTGACGCCGTAAACCTGATTGGTGGTTGCGGACGTTGTTGTATAAACGGCTTTGTTGCCGGCTTCGTCCTCGACTACTACATTAAAATAATAGGTGGTGTTGGGCGAGAGACCGGTAACGGCATAAGTAGCCATGTCTGTTGTGCCGCCGCTGTTGAGCAGGGTTCCGTTTGTTCCGCAAGCCGCAACCGTACCGATATTGGCGCTTGCCGATTGATAGACGTAGTATTTCAGCGCCGATTTAGCCGAAACGTTATCCGTCGCTTTTGTCCAGTTGAGCCTGAGGGTTTGCGCCGCTATGCTTGCCGTTCCGATGGCGCCCGAATTGCCCGGTGTGGGCGATGCTACATCGGTGAATGTTGTTGTAAACGAATAACCGGATGTTATGGCTTCCATCACATTTCCTGAAGCATCTTGAAAACCTGAAATGTTGAATGTATAAGTCGTGTTGTAATCAAGACCACTATAAGGAATCGTTACTGTTTTATTGCCCCCTGACCAACAACTCCTATAAACATTTCCTACGATACCGCCTCCAAGAGAAACAGCCCCAATACCGTCAGCCGTATTCATCACTTTGTCGAAGGTTATAACCAGTTGTCCGCTGACAGGAATACCAATTGCTCCATTATTGGGAGTGACATTGGCCACATAAGGAAGAGAAGGAAGAATTGCTGCATTCACCGTTAAATCCAGCACATCCGTATAACCGGAAGAAGCGGAAACAAACATCCATTCGTTCGTTCCGGAAGAGCGTGCAATAACCTTTAAGCGATAATTTCCGGCTGCTACAGAAGTAGGGACAACACACGTAAAATTAAAGGGGGATGAATAACCGTATCCGGGATCCAGATTGATTGAACGTTGACTAATAACAGCTACAATATTGTCGCTATTATTTACCAAAGCAATACCTACCTCTCCCGAAAATGGAAATAATCCTCCATTGCAAACGGGTGCATTTACGGAAAACGCTTGCCCTATATCAACTGAAGTTTCCGAACTTGTAATAGAGGTCTGTGGCCATATTGTTATATCCGGGACTGGGATACTCGTTCCTGCCGGATCGGGCTTGATATTGATTAAAATCTCCTGATTCAGATTATATGTTCCGGCGCCGGATCCGGCGCCGCCCGAACCCGGATTCAATGCTGTAGTCACAAAATATCCATCTTGATAACCACCCCAGCCCCAATTAAAATGAAACAGTCCGGTTCCGTTATATCCATCACAAACAAAAGCATGACCGTCGGATGGATTATGTCCTGCATATAAGACAGGTCTGCCTTCACTTAGTTCATTTTTTAAAAGAGTCTCCCATGCATCATCCGTGTAATAAAGCCGTTGCTTGTTTTGAACGCTTTTGTCATAACCAAAATAAGTCACCAACGAACTCCCCGCATAAGATGTGACAGCGCCGCTTGACGGACCATAATCCATATTTACGCTTACTCCACAATGATACATCAAAGTAGCCACTGCGATTTTTTTTGTTTCGGTAGTATATTCCAAAGTTAGATTTGGCATATTGCTCCAATCGTATATTGTAGAACCGGTAATTGTAGGAATAACTATTTTCTCAGAACTGGTTGTATATCCCGGAATCTCTACCGTTCGTGTGGTTGGCCAGTTATGAAATTTCATGATTTGCGCCATAGCCGTAGCAACGCATCCGGTAACAGTTCCCGGTGGACATGAGTTATTGTAAGGTGCGGTTTGATTCCATCGGGTTTGTACAAGCGGACTAACGGAGGCTTTCGAACGCAGTGAAACCAGTTGCTCATTTATATAAGCATCCCAAAGTACCTTGGTTTCGGCGTCCTGTTGGACGTCGTTTTCGATGGCTTCGGCGATTTCTTCCGACAAGCAGTCCATCCAGTATTTGAAATTGAGGTTGCTTTCGTCGAACACGCCTTCTTCGGCATATCCGAGTACGGGCACGGCCACGTCATCTCCTGAAATGATGATAAAACCTTGATTATTGCTTGGGGTAAAAACGTAGTACATCGGCTCGTCCTGCTGTGCGGCGTTCCGCAGTCCGGCAGGATGGTTGCGTTGTATTTTTTTAGAGAACGTGCGGCTCAGCCGGAAATCTCTTTGCCTACTTAATTTCGGTGTCAGGCGCGCATAGGATGCGGCTACTTTTCCTGCCTTTTCGACATTCACTCTTTCCGCATGGGCCGGAAGAATACAGACAATAACGCACAGCCACAGCAAAAATGATCTGAACTTTTTCATATTCGTTTCAATTTAAACGTTAGAGTTCATATTGACACACAGATAGACTACTATGAATTTTACTTCATTTTGCCTTTAAATGTATAAAACAGATACGTTGTTTTACATCTGTTTGCGTATGTTATACAGCATGTTTTTAAGAAACTTGACCAACAGCGCCATAGCAACCGCGCCCACCACCCATATCCACCAGCGCCGCGTCCATCCGCTGCCTGCCGGTGTACGGCGCCCGGTCTCCTTCTCCGTAATGCCGTACACCTCTTCTTCCCCAACGGCTACGGCTTCGGAGACGCTCTCTTCAGCCGCCTCTTCCGACGCAGTGACAAGGGTGACCGAGCGGACATATTGCCGCTCCATACTGTCGGGCATGCTCCATTCGATGTGCCGGATATCCACCGTCCGGTTATGCCATTGCAGCATGGCCTGAGCCACCGTTAAACTGTCTGTCCGGAAAGCCGCCGTCTCTACCCGTTCCGATTGCCGTATCTCCTGCCGCGCCCGGCATCCCGTAGCCGTACACCATACGGCTACGAGCAAACACCAAACAACCCGCTGCATCTTACCTGAAAATGACTTTGTTCCGGTTATTCTTCGCACGCAGGGAGAGGTGCAGGAAATTCCGTTTCCGGTACAGGATCGCCTGGTCGAACGGCAATTCGGCGGCCAGCAACACCCCCAGTAATACTCCGGCATCATCTTCCGCCATACAGTCGACAGCCTCCCCTTTCACATGCTGCGAAAAGGGCACGCCTCCCACTAATTTGTTCAGTTCCCGGCACCGGTACCCGCTACTGATGCGGATCGGTTTGCCATACGCCTGGCGTAAAGGCTGGAGCAACCGCTTCACCAACTCCTCTATCGCCCGTTCTTCTCTTACTCCGGGTAGATTCTCTATCCCCCGCTCCTCAGCAGTACGACTCCCCAACATCTCAGTCCAGGTAAAATCCTTGCTTATCCTGTCGTATATTCTCATCTGATTGTTTTTTAGTTATGTGCCCCACTATTGGAACACAGCGCAAAGGTAAAACGGCTTCAATTCTCCGAATTACCGCTCTCACCGCACCTTTTCCTCCGCTCAGCGACAAAGAACCAATCCATAACACACCAATAAACAGCAAGTTACAGGCTCACCACAACTCATGTCGCCCGAAAAAAGGTGCGGTGAGAGCAGTAATTTTACGAAATTACAACCTAACCCACTCACCCTGAATGTTTAACCCCCTGAAAAGAGGGGAAAAAGACACTAAAACTTTAACATTCTTTTCGATAAATAGCTATTTACTCCCTATACCTTCGGTGTATTTTCTCCAGCAGTTCCGCCAGGTCGGCCGAATCCAGTATGTCCGTTTTCATATACTGGTTCATGGCGCTTATTTTCAGGTCATAGTCAAACGCGAGGATAAGCGAAAACAGCAAATCCATTCTCGACGCGTCTGTTGCCAAGTGGGTGCGTTCCAGCGAGTAAACGATTTTGCGGAACAACTCCCCGTCGTCAAGCCGGTAGCGTAAACTACCCAGAATCGTCTTTTCATGCAGGAAATCCATATATTCCTGCCGGTGCGCACGCACCAAATGGGAGAAAAACGTCCGGAAACGTTCGCTATGCCCATCAAACCCGTACAAGGT